>JBPCKK010000163.1:0-3422 GCA_051004335.1 Chloroflexota bacterium | reverse complement strand
GAGCGGTGTTCTCGACCTCGACATTGTGTCTTCTGAGTCCGTTCGCCTCCTTCTTGCCGCCACCTCCGATGGCGGGCGAACCTGGCATACGCATGGCGTGCCCATGGGCGGTGAACCAGCCAACGGGTATGAGCTTTCGTGCCTCATTGTGTCTAATTGCTGGCTTCTGGCTACCTTTGGTGAAGGAGCCGGGAGCGAGTTTATGCGCATCTATCGAACCCGTGATGGCGGAGCGCGCTGGACGAGGATCGTGTCGGTCGGGCAGGCGCGTGAGTCGCCCTCTGGTATCCCGTTCTACGGGATGAAAAGCAACATGATCTTCCGCAGCGCGACCGAGGGATGACTTACTGAAACCGACAACAGCGGTGGCGGCGGCATCTATCAATCGGTCGACGGCGGCGAACACTGGCAGTCCCAGCGGCTGGCCCCCCTCCCCGGCGACCGTCCGCGCACTCCGGCATCGAAGTTCACTTACGCTCCGCGGTTTTTTCACCGCCATGGCGGTGAATTCTCTCTCAGCACCTATCTTCCCACGCGTGCATTGCTCTGGACCCTCTCCCTCTATCCAACGCACGATGGCGCTCGCCACTGGTGGCAACCACGGCGAACACCGGTCGACGGCGCCGGTTTCAACCGATGTATTTTCCTTTGTCGATGCGCGTCACTGGTGGGTCTGCATCTGCTGCCGGAGAGCTGCGCCGGCGGGCTGAAAGGAGTATATAGAACGCCGAAAGAGGTGAGGGAGCACCTCGAGAAGGTGCGTCCTGGCGCAAATGAGCCGGAAATCTCTCGAAGAGGCGATTCCAGATGGAGATCGCGCACCAAGCCGCAAATCTCAAGGCATTCACTGCATTCGAGACGTCTGACGCACTCGTGATCGCCACGGGCTTCATGGCCGGCGGTGGACAGCTGGTGACCAACGATGAACGGAGGCTACGGCTGGTGAACTTCCCCAATCAACACATCTCGGTGTGCTACCTCGAACATCATCTTCCGTTATAGTTTCGGCATTAATTCTCATGTCGCACCACCGTCGGGCCGGTAGGTCTCGACAAACTCGTCTATCCCTGGCGAGAGCAACAACGGCATTGCCTCCCGAATCTGCTCGATGGGCCAATTCCACCACTCGATGTTCATCAGCTGTGCTACCGTCAGTTGATCGAACCGGTAGCGGATAAGGCGAGCTGGAACACCGCCAACAATGGCATAGGGAGGAACGTCCTTGGCAACCACGCTGCCCGCCGCGACCACGGCGCCATTGCTGATGTTGACCCCGGAGAGAATGGTAGCGCCCTGTCCGATCCAGACATCGTGTCCGATCACCACATCTCCCTTCGAGAGCGGGGAAAGCGAACAGGTGTCGCCATCGCCGAGGAACAGGTCGAGCGGATAGGTAGTCACCCACTCCATGTGGTGCTCGCCGCCCAAGAGGATGGTAACGTCCCGCGCGATAGAGCAGAAGCGTCCGATCGACAAGCCATCCTGGTCGGCATGCAAGACGCGAGGATTGCCGTAGCTCCACTCGCCGATACTGTGCTTGGCTAAGGCCGGATCATTGCCGGTAAACACCGAGACATCGGTCGCGTGCCTCTCAATCAGCGCCAACAGGCGCCGTAGCAGCACACTCACTAGGCGTGTGGATCTGTACCCGGGCTGCGCCGGCACGCTCAACGTGCCGCGCCGAGATAGCGGCGAAAGAAGGCAAGCACCCTCCGCTGGTACTCGGTCGGTTGGGCTGCCAGCGCGCCGGCATGGACGCCGCGCGGCGCCAGCCAGAGAAAACAGGGCCCGCGGCAGGCGTGATACAGTGCTTGCACACCAACCAGCGGGGTAGTTGGATTCGCATCAAAGCGTGCATGAATAAGCAACAGTGCCCGTGGACTGATCTGCCTTGCCACCCGTAGTGGACTGAACGAAGTCAGACGGGAACCAAGCAGTTGGTCGACCGTCCAGGGACCGAGAGGAGCCAGCGGTATGCCATCCAGTGCGTCAAGGCGATCAACGGTGCGCCGCTGGTCAGGATACGGGCTGTCGGCCACCGTGGCGCGTACGTGCGGATCGCGCGCGGCGGCCACGATAGCATCGCCGGCGCCAAGGGAAACACCCAGCAGTCCTTCGCGTTGAAGGCCGCGTCCGCGCAGCCAGCGGAGCGCTCCCAGAACGTCATCTACCTCATGCAGTCCGACACTAAAGTGGCCCCCGCTCTGGCCCATTCCCCGGGAATCGTAGAGGAGGACGGCGTATCCCGAGGCATGTAAGATGCGGGCGTAGGGCACCATAGTCCCACGCGCCGCCTTGAACCCCGGAACGAGGACGATAGCCGGTGGGCGATGCGCGGCGGGGACAAACCACCCGTGGAGAACGGCGCCGCCCGTCGCGCCGAACGTGATGGACTGCACGGCAAGGCCGCCGGACGCTGTCGGCCCCCCGCCGCCGGGAAGGTAGACAAGCTCAAGTGCCCGCGCCGGCGGTATGAGTAACCAGGCAAGGACGAGGAGCACCACGACCAGCGCGAGCAGGCGACGCATGAGGAGATTATAGAGAACGCGGGATCAGCGGCGGGGCTTAATCAGTCGCGATATAGACGTTCTTGATCTCGGTGTAGAGGTCAAGGGCACGCATGCCCAATTCACGGCCCAGCCCGCTGGTTTTGAAGCCACCGAACGGCGCCTCCACATGAACCGTCGCGTTGGCGTTCACACTGAGATTGCCCGAGCGGATGCGCCGCACCACTCGTAACGCGCGACCGATATCACGCGTCCAGAGCGAGCCAGAGAGGCCATACTGGCTGTCATTGGCCAACCGGATCGCCTCCTCTTCATCCTTGAACGGCATAACGCCAACCACCGGCCCGAAAATCTCCTCGCGCGCCACGCGCATGTCGTTACGCACCCCGCTGAGCACTGTGGGCAGCAGAAAGTTGCCGCCGGCCAGCGCCGGGTCATCTGGACGCGTGCCGCCATACGTCAGCTCCGCGCCTTCACGCTGGGCCAGGGTGATATACCCCTCGACGCGTTCTTGTTGACGTGGCGATATGATTGCCCCCAACTCGCTATTCTCATCGGCGGGGTTTCCCACGCGCAATTGACGCGTACGTTCCGTTAGTGCCGCGGTGAACGGCTCAAGGATACTCTCCTGCACGAAAAAGCGCGTGCGCGCGCAGCAGTCTTGCCCGCAGTTGGCAAACACAGAGTACACCACCGTGTCGACCACCGACTCGATGTCCACGTCATCAAAGATGATGTTTGGGCTCTTGCCGCCCAGCTCGAGTGACACCCGTTTGATTCCCTCGGCTGCCGCACGCATCACCAGCTTGCCCACCTCAGTCGACCCCGTAAAGGCGATCTTGTCGATGTCGGGGTGATGGATCAGTGCATCGCCGGTGGTCTCGCCTGGTCCGTTGACAATGTTCACCACTCCGG
>JBPCKK010000162.1:0-6233 GCA_051004335.1 Chloroflexota bacterium | reverse complement strand
GAATCCGCCGAGGGGAGCGGTTCCAGACGCTCCTGGGCGTCACTGGATCGGGCAAGACATTCACCGTGGCCAATGTGGTGCGGGAAATACAGAAACCCACGCTCGTTCTGGCTCCCAATAAGACCCTGGCGGCTCAACTCTATTCTGAGTACAAGGAATTTCTACCGGACAATGCGGTTGAATACTTCGTCAGTTACTACGACTACTACCAGCCGGAAGCGTATATTCCGCGTTCGGATACCTATATCGAAAAGGACTCATCGCGCAATGATGAGATCGATCGTCTCCGCTTGTCGGCCACGCGATCGCTCTTTTCCCGCTCGGACGTGCTCATAGTTGCCAGCGTTTCCTGCATTTATGGTCTGGGCGATCCCGATGCGTATGGGGACGTGGTAGTGAGTTTGCAGCGTGGGGAGCTGCGCAAGCGCGACAAGTTTCTGCGCCAGCTCACGCACATCCTGTATGAGCGGAACGACATGAGTTTTACGCGTGGTACCTTCCGGGTGCGCGGCGATGTGGTGGAGATCTATCCAGCCTACGAGCAGTTAGCTCTACGTATCGAGTTCTTTGGCGATACGGTGGAGCGCATTGTCGAACTGGACCCGCTGACCGGTGAGGTTCTCGCCGTGCGCGATAGCATCGATATCTACCCGGCGCGCCACTTCGTCACCACCGAAGAGAAGTTGCAGCGTGCCATGGGGGCTATCGAAGAGGAGCTTGGCGGGCGTCTGAAGCAACTTAAGGGCGACGACAAGATCCTCGAGGCGGCCCGTCTGGAACAGCGAACAATGTTCGATCTCGAGATGTTGCGCGAGACCGGTTTCTGCAATGGGGTCGAAAACTACGCGCGCCATCTGTCGGCGCGCGAGCCGGGATCGCGGCCCTGGACGCTGCTGGACTACTTCCCCGATGACTTTCTGTTGTGTGTCGACGAGTCTCATGTCGCTATCCCGCAGGTCCAGGGCATGTACTTCGGGGATCGTTCCCGCAAGGAAGTGCTCGTCGACTACGGTTTCCGTCTGCCCTCCGCTCTGGATAACCGGCCCCTAACCTTTACCGAGTTCGAGCAACGCATCAACCAGGCGCTGTTCGTTACCGCTACGCCGGGGCCGTACGAGTTAGCCCATAGCGTGAAGGTTATCGAGCAGGTCATTCGTCCAACCGGTGTGCTCGACCCGTCGGTTGAGGTCAAGCCAACTGAGCATCAGATTGACGATCTTGTCGGTCAGATTGAGGCTCGTGTTCTCAAGCAACAGCGAGTGCTCGTAACGACGCTCACCAAAAAAATGTCTGAGGACCTGGCTGACTATCTGCGCGAGCTGGGGATGAAAGTTCACTATCTGCACAGTGAGATGGACGTCATGGAGCGCGTCGAGGTTCTGCGTGATCTGCGCCTCGGCGTGTATGACGTCGTGGTGGGAATCAATCTGCTACGCGAGGGCCTTGATCTTCCGGAAGTGAGTCTTGTGGCGATTCTCGATGCTGATAAGGAAGGCTACCTGCGCTCCGAGCGCGCGCTCATTCAGACGATCGGGCGAGCGGCCCGACATCTGGACGGCCATGTAGTGATGTACGCTGACCGGGTGACTGACTCCATGCGTAAGGCAATCAGCGAAACCTATCGCCGCCGCGCTATCCAGGAGCGATACAACGAGGACAATGGCATCACACCTATCGGTATCACGAAATCAATTCGCGATCTCTCCGATTCGATTCGGGCGGTCGCCGAGGAGCCCGCTGCGTACGATGCCAACGATGACATCCCGAAAGACGAGCTGGCCCGCCTGCTGAAAGATCTGGAGGGACAGATGAAGCAAGCGGCCAAGAATTTGGAGTTCGAACGAGCCGCCGCGCTGCGTGATCAGGTTGTCCAGTTACGGCGTCGCATGGAGGACATGCCCGCTCCTGCTCCAGCTCGTGCGCGTCGCTAGTTCGTGGGCGATCGACTGTCGCACTCGTTCTATGCGCGTCCCGCGCCGGAGGTTGCGCCCGATCTTCTTGGCAAGTGTTTTGTACGCCGGTTAGGGGAGCGCTGTCTCTCCGGGCGCATCGTCGAGGTCGAAGCGTACACCGGTAATACCGACCCGGCCTCGCACGCCTACCGGGGCAAAACTCCGCGTAATGCCGTCATGTTTGGCCCGGCGGGTCATCTCTACGTCTATCTGAGCTACGGCATGCACTCCTGCATGAATGTAGTCACCGATGATCCCGGCCGCGCCGGCGCCGTGCTTATTCGGGCGCTCGAGCCGCGCGAAGGGCTGGACATCATGGAGGCTCGGCGCGGCGGGAAGCCGCTCGTCGATTTCTGCAATGGCCCGGGTAAATTGTGCGCCGCGTTGGGCATAACAAGAGAACAGAATGGAACCGATTTGACAGGCGATGAAATCTGGATCGAGGACGAAAAAGGTCCCACTAAGGGCATTGGCGTCAGCGCGCGAGTCGGCATCAGTACCGGCGTGGAACTCCCACTGCGTTTTTTCCTGCTCGGGAACCGATTTGTTTCGCGTGGGCGTCCCGCGATGCCGCCGGCAAGCCCCTGAGCACAGGCGCAACCGGTACAATGGCGGCAGACTTTACAAATTGATGAACGATGTCAGGGATGCCCGTCACAGCGGGGTGGCTTGCGCCGTATCGTTAGTGAGCGACATTCCACAACAACGTCATTCCGCGACCCATTGCTGACAAGGAGCCCTATGATTCGACCTTCTCGCGGAGCCCGCCGCGCAGTACAGCTAGGAGTGGTAGGCGCATCCCTCCTGGCCATCGCCTGGTTCACCGGCGGCTCGGACACCGCCAGTAGCGCCATCGTGGGCACGCTGGCCCATCAGGCGGCGCCACCGCCGCAGCCAGCCGTGGGGAAGCATCGCAAAGCTGACCTTCCCGGGCCATTTGCGGTGATCCTGGTCATCGATGCGGCTCGCGCGGATGAAGTCAATCTCAGCAATATGCCGAATCTGGCCAAATTGGCGGCGCAAGGCGTAAGTTTCCCCAATGCCTGGGTCGGCCAGCTGCCCAGCATCACCGAGTCGTCGCACGCCACTATCGGCACGGGCGTCTTTCCGCGCCGTCATTTGATCCTGGGCGACACCTGGCGGATTCCAGGGACCAGCCAAATGTCTCCGAATTTGCTCAACAGCAATCTGACGCGCACCGGATATATCGGGAAGCAAATCCAACAGTCGGGAGTACCCTCCCTGTCCACGATGGTCCACCAGCGCTTCCCCGGTGGCTTGGTGGTTGCGCTCAGCGGACACAAGATTTATGCAGCCGACGGACTCGGCGCGGGCACCGCCGACTTCGTTGCTTTCGGCAGCCGAGACGCCCGGGGGCACTATGTGCCCGCGGCGATTCCCGGCCACGAGCCGGCACAGAGCATCATGCAGAGCGCCCAGCTTGATCTGCCGCAGTATCCTCGTGTTCCTGGAGTGGAAGATCAGTGGACGGCAACGCTCGCGGAAAAATTTCTCTTCAAGTACCATCCACGACTCATCATGGTGAACTTTCCGGAAGTGGATGTCTTCGGCCACACGAGTGGGACAAATGCGACAGTGATGCAGCCACTGATGGCTGGAGTCGACCGGCAGATTGGGCGGCTGGTGGCGGCGTACGGAAGAGCCGGAATGCTGGCGCACACTACGTGGGTAGTGACAGCTGACCACGGCATGGTTCCGGCGCTGCACACCGTCAATTCGCAGACCATCAAGTCAATTATCACCAGCGCCGGCGGTCAACCCCTCTATGTCGGTCACGGCGACTACAGTACAATCTGGCTCAAAAACCTTGGCGCCGTCCCGCGTGTCGCGTCTGCCTTGAGCAACGCGAATGTACCCAACGTAGTCGCGGTGTATGCCAAAGACCCTGCGGGACAGTATCGGCTGATATCACCCATTTCGCATCTGGCTAATCCGGGCGTGCGCCGAACCTACAGCAGCCTGCTGAACACACTGAATCAGGGCGAGTCGCCGGACATTGTCTTGCTGTACGACGAAAACACTATTACGATGACTCCCAACTTCGCCCAGATAGGCCGCAAAGGGGACCACGAGGGAGCAACGTGGGGGGCGCAGCATATTCCCCTCTATCTGATGGGTCCCAATGTGAAGCACGGTGTCATCTCCAACTATCCCGCGCGTCTTGTGGACATTGCCCCGACTATCGAGACCCTCATGGGAATAACGCCCCATGATCAGGATGGCATCCCACTCGCCGACGCCATGATTTCGCCTCCGGCGGACGTGCTGGCTATCGAACGCAAACGGCAGGCAAACCTTCTTCCCCAGGTGCAGGCTCTGGAAAACGAAGCAAGCTTGCGCCCTAACCTCGCACGTCGATAGCGCTACGACACCCAGCTCACATCGCGCCCGATCGCGCCCAGCGGGTGTGCGTCTTTTCCGTCAGCACGAGCTGCCCATACTTCTCCCGAGCCAAGATACATGGCCTCTTGTGGCTGCATCCGCACCCACGCGACGTACCGGTCATCGAGTGACCACCGCGGGCTCCAGTCCGTCCACCCGGCGGGTATCGCAAGCCGGCGCGTTCGCCGCGTACGCAAATCGTACTCGTTGATGCCGTAGATCGGTTCGATACCCTGTTCTCCTCGATAGCCGGCGTAAGCGACACGGCCGCCACTATTGGAGAACGACGGCGTAGAAGAATCATACACGCCATGGGAGATGTCGACATACCCGTTCTTGGTGTACATCAGAATATCTCCGCCGGAGCTGGATGGTGTTTGGCCGACGAAGACCGCCTTGTCGCCGTTGGGGTCGAAGCCCTGGTATTCCAGGGCATTGCCGCTATTTGGTATGTGCACCACATGATTGCCGTTCGGGTCGGCGGTCACCAGCGCTGAGCCGAGATCGGTATAGGCGATCTGCCCGGCGGGCGAAAAGTCGATGAAGTTCGTAATCGGCACGTCGCTTTGCGACTTGAAGGGGAACACACGGCGTACGTTCAGATCAAAAAAGTACACGAGCGGACTGCTTGTATCCGAATAGCAATGCTCATACTGGCGGCAGATGAGGACATCTGTCGCCAAAAAGACTATGTATCGGTTGTCCGGCGAGAGATGCGGCTCGGTCATGTTCCAGGCCGGCCGGCGGAACACCATTTGCGCGCTGTTATCGGCGAGATTGATCAACCACAACTCGTCCGAGCGTTCTCCCGAGGATCCCTTCTTGGCATAGACGACGAGACTGTGGTCCGGTGAAACGGCATATCCGGTTACGTGCCCGCTGCCATCGTCGACGACCTGGCGTCTGCCGGTGAGTGTGGCGAGAACCAGATGACCACGCTCGACACCTGCCGTGCCCAAATAGAGGAGGTGACGACCTTGGGTAGTGAATGATGCGCTGAACGCATGCTGCAATCGGTGCCCGGAGGCGCTCACGGCCCTAGTCCCCACCGTGAGGTTGTATGCCTGGCTGTAGCGGAGACTCTTGCTGGGAGTGAAGAGCATTTCGTTGCCTGACCAGGAAAAGGCACCCGGCGTGCGCGGCTCCAGGCGAAATGCCCGCTCAACGCTCGGGATACGCATCGGCTGCGTGAAGGTGAGAGCAATCTGGGTTTCAACCAGCGTCCCGTCAATCGTACTGGCGGTACTTAGCGTGTCAACCGCCGGACCGAGGCGGGCCAGAGCAACCGAGAGCCCGCCTATGGTCAACCCGAGACCGACGATCACGGCCAGTGCGAGTTGGGTAAAACGGGACATGGAAAATACGCTGTTCGCCGGGCGGTGAGCTATCTCCGCCGGCCGAGATCCTTCACCTGCACGGCCAGTGGGCGATGCTTGGCATCAGTAAAGCTCATCACCAACATCCAACCATTGATCTTCTGCGGAACCGGCTGGGTAAGCGTGTACTGTCCCGGGGCGGTGACGGTGAAGTGAACCGAACGCGACGCTTCGCCAAAGGTGTGATTGGCTACCCAGGTATAATCCTCGTTCCCCTGCGCCACGACCCGAACATGAGCGGTCGAGCGCACCTGAATACGATAGGCGTGTCCAGGCGCAAGGCCCTTCCGAATCGTGAAATAACCTTGATTCATCAGCACGCGCCTGTGGGGAGTTGGCTTGGTTACCTTTTTGCTTTTCGCCAGACTGGGCGTGGCCATGATCGACGTGCAAAGTAGCACGCCGAGTACCGCGATTGATCGCTTAAACACAAAAACCTCCGGATGAGCAGCCGCTGCGCCATGGCGGCGCACTGGCCGCTTATTGTAACGTACCGCCAGAG
>JBPCKK010000161.1:0-11501 GCA_051004335.1 Chloroflexota bacterium | reverse complement strand
GAACTCAAGAGCAGCCTCGCCGAGAATTGCGTACACGGTCGAGAAGAGGAAGCTGGCGGCGATAAGCGACAGCATGTTCGGCACAATCTCGACGAAGACGATGCGCCACCAGCGCTCGCCAGCCACTCGCGCGGCCATGACGAAGTCCTTGTCGCGCAGGGTAAGCACCTGCGATCGCTTGACGCGGGCGCCCCAGGCCCAGCCCGTCAGGGTGAGCACGGCTATCAAGATCAGCGAACCCTTGACGTTGAAGGCGGCGGCGTAGCTTGCCACCACGATCATGATGGGGATAAAGGGGAGCGTCAGAAAGACATTGGCCACGACCGACAGTACGTCGTCGATCCACCCGCCGAGATAGCCCGCCGTGAGCCCCACGATGACCGCGATCAGCGTGGTGAAAAAGCCCGCGCCGAATCCGACGATCAGGGAGCCACGCGTGCCGACGAGCAACTGGGAAAAGATGTCCTGCGCGACGCGGGTGGTCCCTAGCCAATGCTGCGAACTTGGCGACTCGCCCGGCAACCCGACTCCCATTTGCGTAGGGTCATAGGGCGCGACAAACGGCCCGATCACCGCGACGATGACGAAGAAGGCGACGATGAACAGTCCGACCGTTGCCTTTCGATTTTGGAGCATCAAGCTCCAGACACGTAGCCACTGCGCGCCTCGGCGGGCCGCGGTACGGTTCATTGGTGGAGCGGTTTGCGTGGTCTGCGTGGCGCCTGGCGTCGTTTCGGGGCTGATCATCGCTATGCCTCCTGCCGCGCCCGGGGATCAAGCCGCACGTAAATCAAATCGGTGATCAGATTCGCAATGAGCACGGCCACGATGATGACCAGCAGGAGTCCCTGCAGCAGGGGATAGTCCTGCTGATTAGCGGCATTGACCATGTCGTAGCCCACGCCGGGGTAGGAAAATACTGTCTCGATGAGTACCTGGCCGCCCACGACAAAGGCAAGACTCAGCGCAAAGCTGGTCACCTGCGGCAGGATCGCGTTTCGCGCCGCGTACATGAACATCACCCGGCGCTCGCTCAGCCCCTTGGCCTCGGCCATGGTGATAAATTCCTCGCCGAGCGTCGAGACCATGTTGTTCCGCATTCCCAGCGCCCAGCTCCCAATCGTCGTGATCACCAGCACAAAAGCGGGAAGCACTATGTGGTAAAGCAGGGATCCAATAAACCCAAGACTGAGGTTTGGCGAGGTGTTGAAGTTGTAGGCGTGACCCAGAGGGAACCATCCGAGCTTGAGGGCAAAGAAGTAGATGAGCGCCAGGCCGAGCCAGAAGCCGGGAAAGGACACAAGAAAGAGAAGCAAGGGGGGCAAGAAATTGTCAAACGCCGATCCACGCCTCCACGCGGCAATGATGCCCATGGTGGTGCCGAGAATGAAGCTGATGACGACGGCGATACCGATGAGCAGAAGGCTCCACGGGAAATCCTGCCCAATGACCGTGGTAACCGGCACGGGAAAGTGCGAAAACGAAAGGCCCAAATTCCCGTGCGCGATGTTCCAGAGGTACGTGACGTACTGCTGGGGAAGGTTGTCGTTGGTGAAGCCAAACGTCGCCTTCAATGCCTTCAGTTGGTCAGGCGACATCCTGCCCTGCGCCTGGGCGAACATGGTGCTTGCCGGGTCTCCGGGCATGAGCCTCGGCACCAGGAAGTTGAGCGTCACGGCGATCCAGAGGGCCACGAGGTAAGAGCCCAGCTTTCGGACTATGTATCTCATAGGGATCAAACCTCCCGTCGTTGCGGTCGAGCGCGCGAGGGGTTGTGGTCGGGGCGCCGGACCAATACCGGCCCGGCGCCCCGACCTACGTCCGCTACTTCAGGTGAACGTGCAGAATTACATCCTCGTTGCTCGGATTCTGGTACGGCGCACCGAAGTCGTACGGGTGTGAAGCCGACGGCCAGCCGGTAAACTGTTTGGTGCTGTAGTTGTCCCAGTAGTCGCCAACGAATACCGGCACCATCGGCACGTCCGCCGCGACTATCGCTTCCACTTGCTTTATGATCGCCACCTGCTTCGAGGAACTGGACGTCTTGGTGTAGCTGGCAAGTAGGGAATCAACCTTGGGATTGCTGTACCGGGAGAAGTTCGAGGCCGCCGTCTGTCCGATGGGGGCCGAACCCTTGCTGGCGAAGGTACCCTGATACAGGTAGTACGGATTGGGGCCGGTGCTCGGACCGCAGTACGACATGGCGTACTTGCCCAACTGCAAGTCGCTGAAGTATGCGCCGTACTCGAGCGCCTGCACGGTGACGTTGAAGCCCGCGGCCTTGAGATTGTTTTGCAGGATCTGCGCGCCGGTCTGCCAGTCGGAAAAGCCGTTGACCACGTTGAGCTTGAGGGGCTTGCTGTAGTTGACCTTGCCGGCTTTTGCTAGTTCGGCTTTTGCCTTGGCGATGTTGGCGGTCGTACCTACCATCTTCACCGCGCTGGGATTCGCCCACTTCTTCAGGAACTGCGGCTGCACGAATGCCTGGTTGGCCGGGGGAGCGTAGCCGTACTCGGCGACCTTGGCCACTGTCTGCCGATCTACGGCGTAGCTGACGGCGCGGCGCACGTGGACGTTGTTAAACGGGGCTTCGGCGTTATTCAGGCACAGTCCGACAGGACCTCCGACGCCCGCGTACCAGAAGTGATTGGTCGAACTCTTGCTCGCGTACACTTTTTGGGCATCAGGAATGAGGATGCCGGCCCAGTCCAACTCTCCATTGACTGCCGAAAGCTGGGCACTGTCGTTGCCGGTGAACGCCGGAAAGCGCAGAGCACTCACGTACGGCTTTCCCTTCTGCCAGAAGTACTTATTCTTGGTAAGGGTGTACACCTGCGGGGTGAAGCTGCCCAGTTTGAACGGGCCTGTCCCCACGGGATTGGGATTGGTGAATTTAATGGGATCGCCCACCTTGGCAAAGACGTGCTGTGGCACCTGATAGAACTGCCCGATGTAGTAGAGCATCGAGGTGTTGACGCTCTTGAAATTGAAGACGACCGTCGTCTTGTTGGGAGTGGAAATACTGGATATCACCTTCCAGCAATCTCCACAGGTAATCGCCGGGTTCTTGGCCAACGTAAGCGAGAATTTGACGTCGGCCGAGGTAAACGGTTTCCCATCGTTCCACTTCACCCCTGAACGAAGATTGAAGGTGAGACGCTTGTTTCCGTTACTCCACTTGTAGCTCTTGGCGAGCCACGGAACCGTCTTGCCGGACAACTGATTGAACATCAGCAGCGGCTCGTAAATGAACGCGGTAGTCCCATCCGCCGGATTTCCGGTCAATGGATTGAAGTTCCGGGTAAACGAACCGTGAGGACCATACGTGATGGTGACCGTGCCCCCGGTCTTAACCGCGGTTCCCCGTGCATTCGCCGCGCTCCCCGGTAGTATTACCGCGATGGCGATGAGCGCCATTCCCAGTACCCGCACCAGAATGTTCCGCCGTGTCAATGTACCCATGACTTGCTCCCACTCCTTCTCATTTCTCACACCGGTTCACAAATCCATACTATCTATTCCGGTACCGGTTCCGGTAGCATTCCGAAAGGTCAGCAAGAAGTGTACCTCACGCTGGGGTTGCGGAAGGGTCGAACCTCTCCCGGCCAACGGTGTCCATCCATATAATGAACGAGGGGTGACGGTGGCCGGCGATAGTAGGACAGAAGACGGCAAGCGCCGGGCTCGGTTGACCATTCGGGACATCGCTGCTCGTTCAGGCGTGTCGGTTGCTACCGTGTCTCGGGTGATTAACGGGCGACCGGATGTGGCACACGGCACACGAGAGTCGGTGTTAGGGCTGATTCGTGAGCACGGATACGCCACCAATCGCAACGCACGCGGTCTTGCCGCCGGCCGTACTGGTCTCATCGGCCTTACCGTTCCCGTGGTGCACGCCGAATACTTCAATCAAATCGTGGCCGGCGCGGCAGAGGCGCTCTATGAACGCGACGCCCGTTTCGTGCTCTGTCCAACGCAAAACGAACACGATAGGGAAGTCTCACTGCTGGAGCGACTTATGCACGGCACTACCGACGGCGCCATCCTCATCTTGCCGTCGGAATCAAGCGCCGAACTGCTGCGCCTGCGTGAGAACGGCTATCCGTTCGTCGTCATCGATCCGGAAACACCGGTAGGCGACGACATTCCCGTAGTAGCCGCGGCGCATTGGTCGGGCGCCAAGACAGCAACCGACTATCTCATTGGCCTGGGGCACCGACACATCGCGGCGATCACCGGACCAACTCACTGGGCCGCCAGCGCGGACCGTCTGGCCGGGTACCGGTCGGCCCTATCCGGCGCCGGTATCTCTATAGTCGAGAGTCTCATTCAGGAAGCCGATTTTCGGCGCGAGGGTGGGTATCAGGCGGCTCGCGGGGTCCTCGCTCACGCCCCGCGTCCTACTGCTCTCTTCTGCTTCAACGACCACATGGCCGTGGGCGCCTTACGCGCAGCCTGGGAGTTGGGTATCGCCGTGCCCGACGATCTCTCGATAATCGGCTTCGACGATGTGCAACTTGCCTCGGCCGTCTCGCCGCGATTGACCACCATCCGCCAACCGCTCCAGGAAATGGGAAGCGTTGCCGTCAGCCAGCTCTATCGCCTCCTGGACGGGCTGATGATTGAGTCTGCCCAGGTGCATCTTTCCACCCGCATCGTCGTGCGTGAATCGACGGCGCCGCCGCGCAGCCTGCGATGACTGGGGTCGCCCTGCTAACCGTTCTCCGCTGCGGCCTATCCCTTACGGCATTGAGATGGTGACGTAGTAACACTGTCCCCCGTTGTTGTCGATCTCGGTCCCGGAGCGCGTTGCCGTGACGACTTCGTAGGCGTAGGTGGCTCCCGGCGTCAGGCCAATGTCGCCGACGGTACCGGGTAGGTCATTGCCCTGCACCAGAACGGTGTGGGTGGTGGTACCGGCACTGAGGTCGCGGGTAGCAACTTCCACTAACGAACCGCAGGTCGGACCGAAGTAGACGGACCCCTGCCCCGCGTTCGCGCTGGTGAAGGTGACGGCAAAGCCCTGGGCGCGATCGAGCGGCAGGCCGGCGGCGGCGGGAGTGAGCAGATCGGTCATAGGCTGGACCGCCGAGTTGCAGGTATTAGCCAGGCAGCCAAGGCCCCAATTGTCCTCGATGGTACGCAGCAACGAGTAGTGGTTGTAGGGACGCAGGGAGACGATGTGTTGCGGAGTAGAGGTCACCAGGATGAAGGGCACACGCCCGCCGCCATCATTGGCCGGACTGGCACAGCAGCCGGTGTTCGAGGCGTAGCCGCGATTCGGCGCGCTGAGGCCACTTGATTCGTTCTCGTCCCAGGTGAGCGCGATGACCGAATCGGCGGTCCAGCTTTTGGAGGACATGATCGTGGTGACCAACTGCTGGACGTAGGCGTCGCCGGCTTGAATCAGGGCGTGGTTCAGCACGAAGTTCGGCGGATAGGCGCACCAGGGCATGCCGTATTTTTTGGCGCTGGATGACGACACACCGTGCATGTCGTGGCAGGTGTCCGGCACGATGAAGGCGTAGTTCGGCGCGTTATTCGTGCTGAGATCGGTGGCCAACGACTCGATGGGCCGCACGTGCTGCAGGCGGGCCGAGCTGTTGAGTACGTCAGTGTAGAGCATAAAGGGATTGTGCTTGCGCACGTATAATCCCGAACCCGCGGCCGGAAACTGATCGACGGTTGATCCGATGGCCGGCAAGCCCTGCTGATAAGTCGCCCAGGTCAGGTCGTGGGCTTCGAGCTGATCTACGATGTTCTGCGCGCCATAGCGCTTGGTTTGATCGTCGGCGTGGAGTCCGAAGAAGTCACCGGCGGTAGCGGCCAGGTAGTTTGGTTCGCTGGGATGCGTGACGCCGTAATAGTTCGCCGCCACGCTGTATTGCTGAGCGAGGGAGTTGATATACGGCGCATCGGCCGTGTTCCCGATGACATCCTCGTAATCGGTGTTCTCCTCCATGATTACGTAGATGTGACTGAACGCCGGCGCCGCGCTGGCGGCTCGAACGAACTGGGGAAGGGTGAACCCCAGAGCAATGAGCAAAGATAGAAGACCGCGCCTGACCATGTGTCTAGTCCCTCCTCTTCCTTTATAAAACACGCCCGGCCTGATATGCGGGCGAACCTGCGTTGGCATACCGCCGATCATCCCTAGCATTGCAGTTTCGCCATGCGGACACAAGGCACGCACACCTGCCGGTATGGCACACTAAAGCAGGTAAGGCCGAGGTCCCGTCACCAAGGTCCCCGGCCATCCTCTGGGTTGGCTCCCCTCCCGCTTGCACGGATGGAGCGCTCGGTGAAGGCGGGGTTGCACCCGCCTTCACTGTCTCTGGAGAAAAAAATGCAGACGAGCGCTTGCACGTCCGTCTGCACTCGCTCCAATTACCTGGCTGCCGGTTGCCCGTCATCAGGAGCCTCGGGGCAGTCACCCACCCGCGTGGCATCCGCTGGAGCCTCTCGGGGTTTCGCCTTTGGGCTACCCCCACAGTCGAGCCGTTACCGTCCGACACCCATAGATTAGCGCGTACTTTCTCGGGAATCAAGGGCTATTTGTGCAGTTATCCACCGGCGGGAGGAGTCACTCACTGGTTATCCACTGGGTCACTCATGGAATATCGGTTGCGCCGTCAGACGCACGGAGCAATCCACCGCTGTCCACGAATTTTTGAGTAGGGTCGCGATTTATGTCGAAGTCTGCCCATCTGCTATTACGCGCTTGCCGCTGCTGGTGACTCGCCCAGACCATAAAGCCTCACCGCATTGTCACGCAATACCATGGCGCCCAACTCGCCAGCATCGGCCTCGCCGAGGACGCTGTCGGTGACCAGCGCCTCCATGACCTGGGAGAGGCAGTGGCGCGCCCGCGTGGCGCCAAGCCAGTAATGCTCGGGGATGCGCGTGCCGTCGCTGCTCACCATGATCTTGCTGGCCGGCGCGGCGCCCAGGGCCATACGAAGGACGCGCAGCAGCTCACCACGGTCGAGCGGCGGCAAGGAGAACGCCACGTCCAGGTACGCGTTGGGATACACGGCGGCGAGGTAGGCGGCCTCGGCGGTGAAGGGAAAGCTTTCATGCAAGAGGACGATCGGCGCGCTCGACAAAGAGGCATCTTCAAACACATCCCGCAGATGCAACGGGTTGGACAGACGCAGATCGAGATCCGGGTCTCCATAACCCGTGTGAAACTGTATGGGAAGCGCGTGACGCGCCGCGAAGCGCAGGGCACGGAGAACAAAGTAATCGATGAGCGGCTTTGACGTGAGTCGAAATGGTTCGATGGTAAGTGTCTCGACAATGGCGGACAATGCCTGCTCGGCGTCATCATCACTCGCCTGCTCGATTGCCAGCCCGGTCCGGTAGGCGGCTATGCTTTTCAGCGCAACATACCCGTCGGCGCGGGCCGTGGCGAGTGCCTTGTCGAAGATCTCCAGCAGGCCGGCCATCTGTTTGTTTTCAGGAATCAGCTCCTGGAGGAGGGTTTCGATGCGCAGAATTTTGCCCACGCGCACGCCCAGGAGTTGCTCCATCTCCTCGGGAGAGCAAGCTTCCGCCGGGGGAGGATAGCCGAGGTCCAGCAGGAGCCACGCCAGATTGGCATCGTCGGCTAAGTGACGCGCATAGCGATCAAAGCCCATCTCCCGCCGTCGTTGCAGGATCGCCTCTTCGGTAGCCTCCGTCTCCAGCAGCGCGGCCAACTGGCGCAGCGCCCAACGGTACTGGACGGCGAAGGGGACGTGGCGCCGCGCTAAGACCGGGGAGTGCGCCTCCGTGAAGTTCTGACGAAACTCTACGGGATCGCGCGGCTGGGACTTCGTGAGGGCGTGCGCGTGATTGTCGACTATATCGATGTGCGAGAAATCGAGGCTAGAGGTACTCAAAAAAGTTCTCGCGCTCCCAATCCGTGACTTCGTTGGTCCACTCCGACGAGTCGTATTCGGGCACCGCCGTCCGCGCCTTCCCAATCTCGTGCCGTTTCACCGCCAGAAAAAGCTGGTTGAACTCCGGACCGAAGAAGTCATGCAGCGCGGTATCCTGCTCATAGGCCTCGAGGGCTTCGCCCAGAGTCACGGGGAGCTTCGGGGCGGCTTCATCGGCGTACGCCATCTGTGTGCCGGCGGCCGGCGGTTCGATCCGATTGACTATTCCGTCGATGCCGGCGGCGATGATTCCCGCCGCAACGAGGTACGGGTTGGCGGCGGCGCTCGGCAGCCGGTTTTCAACGCGTGTCTCGTCCTCGCGGCCTCCCTTCACCCGAATTGCGGCGGTACGGTCCTCGTAGCCCCAAGTCGCGTTCATCGGCGCAAAGCTGTAGAGCTTGTACCGCTTGCCACAATTGACCGTCGGTGACGCCAGGGCGGTCAGCGCTCGGGCGTGCGCGATCTGGCCGCCGATCCAGAATCGGGCAGTCTCCGAGAGGCCGTCGGCTGAGCCGGAGTCGTAAAATGCGTTCCTGCCGCTATCCTTGGACAAGAGACTGTGATGAAAGTGGCCGCCGCTGGCGCTCTGGTCGGCGTACGGCTTGGTCATGAAGCTGGCCATATAGCCGTACTGCTGGGCCATCTCCTTGAGTCCGGTCTTGAAGGTGAACGCTTGGTCGGCGGCCGTCACTCCCATCGCCGGCGCGTAGTTGACCTCGAGCTGGCCGGGACCGTACTCCGCGTTGGAGGTGATGATGTCGATGCCGGCTTCATGCATCACATCCAGAATCTGTGTCATGAAGCCGGGATCGAAGTCATTCCGCAATGTCCAGAAGATCTGAATCCCATCGAACACCGGCCGGCGCGACTCCGCGTCGACCAGATAGACCTCGTACTCGAATCCGGAACGGAGGCCATAGCCCATCCCATCGAGGCGCTCCAGCATCTGGCGCAGAAGCCATCGTGGCCCCGCCTCGGCCGGCGTCCCGCCGTACCAGGTAGGCTCGCACAACACCTTGGCCGTTCCCGGTATCCAGGGGACGGGAGCAAGGGTGTCTAGCTGAGGCCAGACGAGCTGATCCTGGAAGCTGCGCTCGTCCATGTATCCGGTGCCGGGTGCCACGCCGGATTGCACGTCCAGCCCGAGAAGACCGCCAAAGAAGTTGAGTCCCCGACTGGCGAAGTGGTGGAAGTGACGAGTGGGAATCGTCTTGCCGCGACTCAGGCCGTGCAGGTCGGTCTGTTCGAAGCGAACGTACTCGAACTCGCCGTCACTCAGCCACTGCTGGGCTTCCTCAAGGTTCATGCATTCTCCTTCTGTAGTGCAGGCCGCCATATCGCGCGACGTCATGCCACGGCTTTCAACAATCGGAAGCTTCGAGCCAGCGACCCGGGCCGCCTGCGGGCGGAGGGCGGCAGCCCCGGGGGGTACCCCGGGCCGCCCCTACCGGAACTACGTTCATGGCGGGCGCTCTCGGACTATGTCTTATCCGCTTGTCCCCACGGCGGCCGCTTCGGGCGGCAGGGGAGCTTGGCGGGCGGCGGCACGGCCTACTCCGTACAGAATCGGCGCGAAGGCGAGCGAGACGACGGTGATCAACAACACTACGTGGAACCAATCACCTTTGCCGTAGAGTCCTACCCAGGGATTGGTAAAGGTAACTATAGCTCCCCAGGCGCAGGCAACGGTCCCGACGACCGAGCAGAGAATGAACACGCTCGGATGCGCTATGCGATTCTGCTCAAACGAGGACCGGTAGCGATTGATAATCACCAGCACGTCGATGAACAGGAACGCCATCGAGAGGAGCCAGATCACCGTCACCGCCGCCTGGAACGCGAAGTATGCCTTGCTTGCCAAATCAGCCGGTCGTCCGCCACTGGCGATGTAAGGGTAGATGAAATAGGTTCCTATCGTGAAAATCCCTGCCAGGACCGTCTGGATGATGACCGCTACATACGGCACGCGATTGCGGTTGACCTTGCTCACAACCGGAGGGAGACGCCGGTCGAGGCCGGACACGAAGAGCAGACGGGCAAACGAGTAGTTGTACACCACAGTTATGAAGATGAAGAATCCGATGATGATCAGGCCCACTACCCACTCGAGCACCACACCCAGGGCAGCATTGACCAGCAGGATGTTGGCGCCCAGATTACCTCCTTGCGAGGAGGGCAGCGCAACCATGAGCGCCCAGTTCACCGCGAGATAGGCCACCATCACGAGCACCCCGCCATAGACCAGGTAGCGCGTGGTTGCTCGCGAATCGGCAACCTCGACGCCCATGTTGAGCGGCACCTCGATGCCGAGCAGCGCCAGGATGACAAACCCGAACAGACTCCAGGTGGCGACACTGCTGTTGAAGTCGAACGGATTGTGATTGACTCCCTGGAACCATCCGCCCGGACTTGTGTTGAAGTGCGAGAAGTTGGTGTACGAGGCATGACCCTGTGCCAGCCAGACGATGCCGGCAAGGACCATGAGGAGCATGGCGAGACCGTACAGAATAAAGACGGCATTGACCATGTTCTGCGTCACCCGGAAACGCAGGCTGGCCATGATGGCCGAGAAGATGATGACTACCAGGATTATGACTCCCTGCACCCAGGGATCGAACGTAGTGTTTCCCAATGTTTCCATGTACTGCACGACTACAGTTCCGGTGGCCAGCATGACGAGGATGCCCGGCCACCACGCGGCGAAACCGGCAAGGAAGCTGGGAAAGGCGCCAAAGGCCTTATACGTCCAGAGATAGATCGACCCTTCCCCCGGAAAGAGCTTACCCAGCTGTCCCGTCACGATCGCGCCGGGAATCAGGAAGGTGATGAAGCCGAGGATCAGGTAGGTCATGGAGACCGGGCCGTTGCCGAAGAAGCCCGTTGTGTTGGTGATGAACAGCACGATGGCGACGAAAATCGCCACCATGTCGAAGGTGTTCAGCACCTTGGGAAGCATGCCGCCCGCGATCCTTTCGGATTCGAGTTCGTTCCCGGATGACGATGTGCGTGCCTGTTCCATCCTTCTTTCTCCCTCCAACAAACGGTGAATTATTCACTAACGCCGATCGCCGTGACCCCGATCCCCCATGATCGCGCCACGTAGCCTTGCCAAATTCTAGGCAGGCGGCCACATGTTGTCAACTAATAGCGCTCGAAATACCACTCCCGGTCCCAGGCGCCCACGTGTGACACGAAAGCGTCCCACTCCGAGCGTTTCACCTTGATGAACTCATCCACAATCAACGCGCCGATGCCGTCACGGATGACCCCATCGCACTCCAGCGCCTCGAGGGCGCGTTCCAGGTTTGGCGGGACCCGGATCGCGCCGGTACTCCCGCCATGGGCGCCGACATCTCCCGAGATTGCAGCGCCTGGATCTAGCTTGTTCTCAATCCCGTCAAGGGCTGCCGCCAGGATGCCCGCGACATAGATATAAGGATTGCAGGCGGGGTCGCCAATGCGCAGCTCCAGTCGCCGCGCCGTCTGCCTCTCCGGAATCCGAATGAAGGCCGCACGATTGGCGTATGACCACACGATATGCGTCGGCGCCCACGATCCTGGGAGAAAGCGCTTATAGGA
>JBPCKK010000160.1:0-7991 GCA_051004335.1 Chloroflexota bacterium | reverse complement strand
CTTCAAGGGTTGTTTACGCCCTGGCTCACAATGACTTGATGCCGAAGTTTTTTACCTATGTGGATAGGCGGTTTAAGACACCTATCGTCGCGTTAGCTGTGTTTAGCGTGATTGCGGTCATTGAACTCATTGCAGCGGGTGTTACCTCTAATGCCTTACAGTCGTTGGCGGAAATGTATGCATTTAGTGCAATAGTCAATTACTTGTTAGTGTTTGTCGCGTTACTGCGACTGCGATTCACTGACACGGAGACGCCCCGGGCGTTTCGCATGCCTTGGAATGTCGCGGTACAGAGAATGGGGGAGAGCTACGATGTGCCCGTGACCGGGATGTTGGGTGTTCTTCTTTTGGTCGCAGTGCTGATCATGGTATTAGTTACGAACTACATTGGCAGGATCGGCGGACCGCTTTGGGTAGTAATTGGTCTTGTATTTTTCACGTTGTATCGTAAACGCAGGGGATTGCCCATTTTGTCGTCGGTTCCACGAGACTGGTCGAGGGAACAACTCGAGGTCTACGAGGAGTCAGGGGAACTGGGGTTGGCCGAAGAATATCGGGAGAGCCTTCGCCGAAGTGAGAGGCGCAAGAAGGGTGGGACAAGTAATCGGTAGGCGAGGCCGATGCGGAGACCGGAGGTAGGCTACGTCAGCGCGAGCGCCGGTTGGCGCGCCAAGCGGAAGCGGACAAATCGACCACTCCCGACAAATCGGCGACCTAGCCAGTTGCTTGCTGGGGCGGCTGGAGGCGGCGCAGGTGTTGCTCGGCGGCGTTCGACTCCGAGGTATTGTCCGCCGCCGACCATTGTTGCAGGGCAACATGCTGGCAGTTGGTGCAGATAGACCACTCTAGGAGGAAATCTCGCCGGCCGCCGCTTTGTCGTTCGGTGCGGTAGCCAACAAGCTGATGCCCGCAATTGGGACAAACCATAGCTCTGGCCTCGCTCTCCCGGTACAGTGCGTACCGTGCATGCCCTGGAGAAAGCAAGATGTGTGCCGCCGAGCCGGCGTATTATGCCGGCGCAAACACCTCAAGCGCGATATTGTCGGGGTCGCGGAATTCCAAAATAGCGCCGTCGCTGATATCTTTGACCCCACCATGGGCGATGCCCTGCTCGTCCAGCACCTTCACGGCGGCGTCGAGATCGGCCCGCCTGGCGACGCTGAAGCTGAGGTGATCCAGGCCTACGCGATTCTCCGTGAAGCTGTCGGTTCCCGGGGCGACCGGGCGCAGACCAAGCAATCCGCCGCCGAACTGGTAGATAACACCACCATAGAGGAAGCCGAGCTTCTCCCGTGTGGCCGCGTCGGCATCGGCTGGTACCTCGGCGAAAACCAGGAATCCGAACACCGCGTCGTAGAAGGCGCGCGAGCGGTTGATGTCGGTGACGGTAAGTCGGATGTGGGCGAAATCGATAGCTGGAATGGACATGGGTGATGCTCCTTATTGGGTGATGTCGACGATCTCGGCGTGAGCGAGCGAGGAGAGGTGGTCGGGCGTCACCGGAAAGATCGCGTTGGGGGCACCGGCGGCGGCATAGACGGTGGGAAAGTTCAGGAGGGTGCGGTCCATCAGCACGCGCAACTCCTGGCGATGGGCAACCGGAGGCACGCCGCCGACGGCGTACCCGGCCCAAGCCAGCACCTGTGCCGGCGTGGCCAGGCGCACCTTCCTTCCGCCAACCACCCCGGCAACCCGGCGGGTGTCGACCTTGCGGTCGCCGGAGGCCAGCACCAACACGGGCACATCATCCGCCATGAAGACCAGCGATTTGACGATCGAGCCCACCGAGGTGTGGAGCGCTTCCGCCGCCAGGGGGGCCGTGCTGGTGTCAGCCGGCAGTTCGACCACCTCGATGTCATGCCGCGCCAGAAAGGCGCGCACGCTCTCGACAGTTAGAGGCTCTTCCATGATTGAGCATAGCCAATCTTTCCGAAGATATAGTTTGGGGAGAGACTGATTCGGAGGCATGCCGTGCGACCACTAGCTACACTCACACGCTTTACGGGACTTGTACTCCTCGTCGGTCTGGTGTGCGTCGCCGGCTCAGTCGGCGTCGACGCTCGGCTGGCGGGAGGCGTGACCCAGCGAACCGAAAAGCACGGGCTCGTACTGTCTCTCTCAGTGGCACGACATCAATACGCGCTGAATTCACTGGTTCGCGCCCGGCTGACCGTCGAAAACGTCTCGCCGAAAACGGTGCGGCTGGTGAATGATTGTCCCTATGGACGGCTGTGGATTGAGGCCGTTACGCGGCGGGGGAAACATTGTTTCCGCCGGCGTTGGCGGATACGTCGGGCGCTGGCCCCTGCTCCCCATCCAGCATTCAGCAGGTACACACCTTGAAGTCCGGAGCGCATTGGAGTATCAAGCGGCTCATTATCCTGCGGAGTGGGCGGATTCGCGGCGTCGCGGCTATGCACATGGGGTCACAGTCTTTTTCGTTAGTCCAAGGAAGACCGTTGCGTCTCAATCTGGTTTCTGGTGCCGCTCCTCGAGTAGTAATCTCCACGCAGCCACAGCTCCACGCGGATATGTATCCCATGGAACCGGTGCACGGCCTCCTCATGTATCAGTCCTGGGATTCCTGTCCAATCAGTGCTGGAGGGACCTTCATCGAGGAATCAAGTGGTTGGCACGTGGCGCTGGGTACAACGCTGCAAGCATACGCCTCGTGTGCCTCGCCCATCGAATGGCACGCGGTAGCTGGCTGGATAAATCAGCCGGTAGTCAATATTGATTATGTGCGTGGAGCTGCCTCCGGATTCTCGCGATCGACGACCGTTGAAAGAGTGAGAAAATGTAGGGACGTTGCTCCGGTCTGCGTCCGTCTTAGCCGCGATGAGGATGATGCTGCTCCGCTGATTGGGCATCCAGACGGACCGTTGCAGACGGACTGAGCGTCGAGCAGAGAAGAGACGTCTCGGGCGGGGACGCCTCGGGCGGACGGAGACCGGAGCAGCGTCCCTACGGGTGCGTATTTGTAGTGGGATGACCGGTTGAATCTGAGCCAAGTTTCTGGCCTTGCTCCATTCAGCTATATGCGAGCTGGTACGGCGTTACCCTGCCGGCACCACCGCCGGCGCTCCCGGCAGCATGCGATCTTCGCGTTCCACCGTACCCACTTGTCCGGCGGCGGCTGTCTCGTCAATGGAAACCAGGAGGAACACATCGGCCACCATCATCACGGCAAGCATGGCGAAGATTGCGCGGTAGCCGTAGAAGTGGATAAGGCCGGCGGTCAGACCGGTGCTGAGCGGAACGGCGATGGAGGCGAAGGCTGATTGCAGGCCGGTGTAGACGCCGATTTTGCTGCCCGGTACTAGTTGCGACAGATAGGGATAGGTGAGCGCGGTTGTCGCGGCAAAGCCGATGCCGGCGAGAATAGCCACGGGGAAGAGCGCATTGTAGGTTGGCGCCAGAATCCCGCCGATCGCCGCGACAATGAGCAGTATCGTGCCCACCACGATCATGCGCCGGTTGCCGTAACGCGCGCCCAGTCGTCCAAAGGGATACGAAGCCAGGGCGCTGGCCAGGATGACCATCAAGTAAATGATGATGGCCTTGTGGTTATCGACGTGCATCACCTTCTTGGTGAACACGGTGAGATAGGGAATCACCGCGTTCAAGCCCGTCCAGAGAAAGAAGACGCTGCCCAGGAGTTTGAGCGCTTCGCGGAAGGCACGCATCTCGGTAAGATAGGCGCGCAGCGGTATGCGATCCTCCCGCGTGGCGTCTGAAGCTGCATCCCGTGGTTCACGGACGCCGAAAAACACGACGGCAAAGGTGATCAAGAGAAAGATCACACAGGCATAGAACACGCCATCAGGGATGTTGTGCTTGTTGACGGAGGCGAAGGCGGCGTAGAGCAGGATAGCCACCTGCCCGACCAGGGCGACCACCGAGAGGATGGCGTTGTAGATCGACCGCTGCGCCGCCGGGGTGATGTCTACCATCAGGGCCTGGTAGGGATCGCCGGCAATATTCCAGGTGATGGAGAAGAGCACGATGGCGCCGATGATTAAGGGCAGGGCGTGGCCATGGCCGGCGTGACTCAGAAGGGGAACCAGGGCGAGAAAGAGGACGGAAAGCGGGATGCCAAAGAGGATAAAGGGACGGCGCCGTCCCAGCTTGCTGTGGGTGCGGTCGCTGATCCGGCCCACGATCGGCTGAATCACCGCCCCCTCCACGGTGCGCGTGTTGCCGATATAGCCGATGATCAGCGGGTTGGAGGTGAAGGCGCTGATGTACAGGCTCAGAATTGCGTTGTTCAGCCCGTTGTACACGCCATTGCCGAACTGCCCGAAGCTGTAGAAGACCTTTTGGCGAGTATCGGTACTCATCAGGAGTTCCTCCCGTATCGCACTCTGCGCCTCTGTTCAGCGCCAAACATCCGTGAAAATAAGCAATGTGACCGTAGTATAGCCGCAGGAGCTGTTGCGATGACCGACAACCCCGATCCCAGCGAGGAAGATCAACCGCGTATCCCAATAACATCCGGCCTCGAAACAATTAACGAGATCTACACCGCCGGGACGGCCCGCGCCCAGGCGCTCTACCAACTCGAGCACCAGCTCATCAGCGAACAACGCCGCCGCGAAGTTGCCCGTGCCGCCAAACGAACCGTGCACCTACGCTACATCGCCGACGGGATCATCACCGGCAAGAATCAGACGGAACGCGACGCCCAGCTTGCCGAAATGACGACTCTTGACGCCGAGTGGATCGCCTACCACGAAGAGGAGGAAGATGCCACCAGGAAGACCGATCAGCTCAGCATCCAGGTTGATCTCGAACAGCGCCTCTTCCAACTGGACATTGCCACCCTCACCGCCCTGGGTGGCAACCAGCTTTGATCCTCTCTAACCGGTAACTGCCCGAAGAGTGTGAGGCCGACCGCGTATGGTGCCCGATTCCGTGTAGTCGCATCCCTGGTGGAGGCGCGTCTCTCCGGTCGTCGCATCCCCGGCGGACGCGCGTCCCTCTCAACGAGGTGACGCGCATCCATGAAGGATGCGACTACCAAATCGATTCCTCTCGCTAGTCTCGTCGGTTGTGATCTCTGATCCAATTCGCTGGAGACGCCCGGTATAGAGACTATGAGCCAAGGCAAAGGTTTGCCGGTGGCCCTAGATGACACGCTGGGGGACAGGGCGATGGCTCCTGCTATCGCTAACTTCATCGATAGATCCGTGTCGAATCTAACCGCGAACACGCTTGACTACGCTCTTCCGGTGTGGATAGCGGGCGAACATGACCGACAGGGGAAAGATCACGATCACGAACCACACGAGCCAGAAGACGGGCCATCCCGCCACAAGGGCGCCGAAGATGAGGGGAGGCAGGAGGATGGTTAAAGCTAGGGCGAAGGTCATAACGATGAAATATGCTCGAGGGCCATATCCAGTGGGGCCAGCGATCCTCCGGCTTCGGAGTCTGGCCCGATTCTCGAGACTATCCAAGAATGTACTGGCCAGTTCCGCATCGGCGTCAGTTGATAATTCTCGGCTGGCGGCCAAGATCGCCAACAGTTCATCATGTAACTCTTCTCGCTCCAGTGCTGTATGTCCCATGCTCCCTGCTTCCATAATTGTCGTTAATCAATAATCATCGATTAGATGGCGCATGCAGATATCCCGCGCCGCCCGTGACTTCGTCGGACACCCTCGGCCGAGCACGACTTCTCTCGCGGCCGACCACATCGTGCCTGCTGACCACATTCCACGAATACAGAGCGCAATCCAGAAGACCGCCTCTAGGTCCGTGGCAGTGTCCAGAACAGCTACACCAATGGAGCTGGCGACGCTAGCTTACCAAGTCGGTACGGCCTCGATAGGCGTGAGTGCCGACCGGACGCTCGCCGGTCGGCACTCGCGCCCTTCCACGTCGTTATGGACGGACGGAACTCCGCGCTGCATGCGCCATGCGGCTTCCTGTTGCGACCAGCTCACTCTTTAACGAATCCTGTGCTAGAAGTCGCTTGTACGTCAGCGGGCTTACATTCCGGACATTCACAGGGAGAGACAGGGGCGTTGGCCCAGCACCTCCGGGCCTAACCCCGTCAATCGTCACGCCGCGCATCTCGGCCCAGCCAATCATGTTTCCGCCGGCGTAGTACTCGAGACGCAGAATGATACCGGTTTGCACATCTACCCACATCTGCCATCCGTCGCCCAGTCTGCCAAGCGACGGGGTCGAAGGAACTTTGTCGCCACGAAGCTTCCATGCGGAACGTCCCGCAAACGTTGTGCGCCCTACAACGCTGACCTGCTTGTCACAGAAAATGGGGTCCGTGATGAATGATGCGGGGTGGACGAAGGAATCCGCTAGACTGACCGTTGCATTGCCCGGGTTGCCGTGTATCGTCGTGCCTCCGTATACTGCTTCCTCTACGGTCAGCGGGACGGTCGAGAGTGGGGGCAGTTGTTGCGCCCCGGCCCAACGCGGAATCGTCGTGGTCACGCCGGCCAATGGGTTGTAGAGCTGGATTTGACCGCCCTGGCCGCGAATCTGTTCTCTTGGTGTGCCGGTACCAGTGTCATTGTCGAAGACATCGGTTCGCACGAGACCGGGCTGCTGAATTGCGATCCGGAGGCTGCCGGCAGGCACTCCCGGCTCGTGGCTGACGAACAGAGCGGAAAAGGCGCTGTAGCGCGAATCGTTG
This sequence comes from Chloroflexota bacterium, assembly GCA_051004335.1. GTDB lineage: Bacteria > Chloroflexota > UBA5177 > UBA5177 > UBA5177 > CAVSUG01. The sequence continues at coordinate 1,330 of JBPCKK010000160.1, read as the reverse complement.
TTGTACATGCGCTGCATGATGGCTTGGATGTCGACCGGTCGGTCGGCGTAGGCCAGGTATCCCACGCTCTTGGCCCAGGCCGCGGTACTCTCTATCGTCGTCTGTGCTTGAGGTTGGCTAGCCGCGCTCACCGGCGTCCCCGCATGATGGTACTTTGCCACCCCTAGGATCACGGCTCCCACGAGGAGGGGAAGCCACACCCTTTTCAATGTCCATCCGTGTTGCCTCGAAGACTTCATTCATCTTCTCCTTGAACTTGACTTTTGCCAGGCCTCATCTAGCAGCCGTTGTAATGGAAGTCGATCACATCGGCGCTATACGTGTTCCGGGTGTACTTATTGTTGGGACCGGAGTATTGGGCCACGTAATCACTCGTGTTAAAGTTTGCGGCCCCAGCCGTCATCCACCAACCCTTGTGCGAACTCTGGTCGACTTCATTTGTGCTTCCGGCCTTGTCTTGCCAGTACACCCAGCCACTGCTACACGAGTCGTTGGCGATGTGCGGGAACGGACACAGGTATGTCGGCGACGAACTGGGATAGGGATAGTAGTAGATGTACGGTCCCCCACCGCTGTAGTAGTCGGCAGTCGCCCAGTCTGTGCTGGTGTCGAAGCCGTTAAACGGGTAGTTATGATCGAAGGTCCAGTTGTTGAACAGGTTGACGCAGCAGGAATCCGTCTCGTCACGGTAGAGGTGCGAGTAGGCGAGAACTCCTGTCATGGGAAGGGCTGTAACCGCAAGCATGGCTATCCAAGCTGCGATCAGCATTCGCGCGGGCAATGGCACGTGTTTCACCTTCTAATCTCCTTGTCCTGGCTTTCGGTCAGATGATACTGAGAACAACCCAACGTCCCCATTTACCTCCCTTCTCCGACGGGAAACTGTATTCCGGCTGTGAGGCTTCCCACAGGCGGCAACCGCGTCAGCTACGCCCCGCCACCGGGCTGCGGCGTAGTGCCTGCCTGGCCAGGATAGGCCTGCTGGCTCTGTGCTGGACCTATTGTTTCCGCTAGTCTTTGGACGCGCAGTGTAACGGACCGGGGAACGATCACATTCCCAACGCTGTTCGCGGTGGTCTGCTACTCGGATCGCTGAGGCGTCTACCGGTTACACGAGGCCCCGTTGCCGGGCCACGCTGACCAGTTCAGTACGGCGCTTCACCCCGAGCTTGGTAAAGAGGTTATGGATGTGAAAGCGCACGGTGGACTCACTTGTGTACAATCGGTCAGCGATTTCTCGATTCGCATGCCCCTCTGCTACCAGGCGCAGAATCTGCAGTTCTCGGCCAGTTACGTCATTGGAAGCCGTCTGCTGGGACGACTGCCCGTC
>JBPCKK010000159.1:0-21840 GCA_051004335.1 Chloroflexota bacterium | reverse complement strand
ATGCCCCTCGAGCCACGCCGGCTTGCCCCCGAGCCACAGATGGGCCCCGAAGCCGCGGCAGTCGCTAACGAGGATGCCCAGAGGATGCGGGCAGCGCTAGAGGCGCTGACTCCCGATCAACGTGACGCTCTTGCGTTGCGCTACGCCGGCGACCTGCCTTTCGCGGCCGTTGCGCAAATCCTCGGCAAGAGCAAACCCGCGACGAAAATGCTGGTGCAACGAGGGCTCCGCGCACTGCGCCGATACTATGAAAGGGAACAGGCTCATGACTGATCGCGAGAGCTTCGAAGATTCCGGAATTATCGATGCCTATCTGGGCGCCATTCCGCGAGTTGATTCCAGATACCGGGCCACGCTGCGCGCCCGCTTGAGCGCGATTCCGGTGGTACAGCGCGACCGCCAGTGGTTGCGCCGGTGGTGGCCGGCCCCCGTGGGCGTAGCCGTGGCAGCCACTATCGCCGGCGCACTCCTGGCATCTCCCTTTGGTACCCACCACGGGACACCGCTCGACCCCAAGTCGGTTCTGGCACGAGCACTGTCGCCAAGCGACAACACAGTTCCATATAGTGGCCGGTCGGTGGTATCGTACATCGGTCCACGCATGGAGGCGCCACAGGCGGCCGTTAGGGATGTGCGCGCAAATTACATCGTGTCGCAATGGACAGTGCGTGATGACACCCACTGGCGGGTGAACGTGCACGTTCTTCGGCCGGCGCTCATGAGCGAGCACGATGTTACCGTCGCGGACGGTTCCTCGATCGTCTTGTACAGCAGTCTCAGTGGCCGCGCGGTACGTTACCGGCTCACGGGCTCAGAAATGGGGCGTGAGCTACTCAATACTTTCCAACGCAGCGGTGCACCAGTTTTCAAGAAGCTTAAGCAATATGTTCGCGCTTTCAGCGACCCGCAATCACACACCCACGCCCGAATCGTTGGTCAGACCACTCTTCTAGGTCGCACTGCCGACGTGGTCGAGTTCAGCCCGCTGTATACGACCGATCGTGCGCCCGCGTCATGCGCCAAGTCACCGCGGTGCCTCAAGCCAAGTACATACTCGGGGTACGGGCGCGCGCGTCTGTGGGGCGATCATCAGTACGGGTTCGTACTGCGCTATCAGGAGTCCCTTCCGCCGGTCGACATCCCCAGGGGCCGAGGCGCGCACGGTTTCGTGATAGGTCCGCGTTACTTCCTCTATCGCGTGACGTCCCTCACCTTTGGCAGCGGCCCCACGAAGACTGAGCTATCGTACCGCTCGCCGACCCGGCCAATCACGGTTCATGACCCAGGCGGCGAGTATGAGAGGTCGAGCTTTACACAGTCCGGTCTCCATGGGCCCTGGCGAATACCGGCGGGCTTCCTGGCGCCTGGTCCACTTGTGTCTGCCCAAGGGCAGAGATACGGCATCGTGGGTGGCGGGCGGATCAACGATTCGCTGTTTGGGCCCATTTCGACCAGCGCTGTATACCGGCTGAATCCGGCGCCGGGCGCCCGCGAGTTCACAGAAACGGGTCCTTTCGTCTACTTGCAAGAGCTGCATCGAAGTGGCGGCCTACCCGACCAGCTCAGGCGAGGGAGGCGCCACGCCGGCGCTCGATGCACCGTCTACACCGGCAGCTATGCGGACGGTCTCCGTTGGATGGCCCTCGCACGGGGCAGAGTCTCTCTGCTCGCCGTCGCCAACCGCCTCAGCCAACTGGAGCTGGCACGGTGGGGGACAAGACAGATCTGTCGGTAGTCAGACCGCGACCGCCGGCTCCGGTCTTCCCTTGACGATAGGCAACGTTCCGAGGATGCGCATCGCTCCGTGGGACAATATCTGCGCAGAGGTCCTTGGCACCCTCGCTATAATACGAAGTATTTTTGCGTTCAGGGCAACAGTGGCGCCCAAGGAGTTTTGATGACGACCACCTTCATGCAGTCTCCGCAACTGTTCTTCACCAGTGAGTCGGTAACTGAGGGGCATCCCGATAAGATCTGTGATCAGCTGTCCGACGGTATCCTCGACGCTATTCTGGCCCAGGACCCGCAAGCACGCGTGGCTTGCGAGACAGCAGCGGCTACCGGCTACGTGTTGATTTTCGGCGAAGTAACCACGACGGCGACGATCGACGCGGAGGCCATTGCGCGCGAGACAATCGCCCGTATTGGTTACAACCGCCCGGAATTGGAATTTGACTCGAACACAGTCGATGTAAATGTGCGCTTAAACACGCAGTCACCCGATATCAAACAGGGAGTTGACGAGGCCCAGGAATCGGCCGAATCAGGCAAGAACATTGACCGCACCGGCGCGGGCGACCAGGGTATGATGATTGGTTTCGCCTGCACCGAAACTCCGGAATTGATGCCACTGCCGATAAGTTTGGCGCAGGCCCTCTGCCGTCGTCTGTCCGAGGTGCGCAAGAACGGAACTCTACGGTATCTGCGGCCGGATGGAAAGGCTCAAGTGACCGTCGAGTACAACTTTGGCCAACCGGTGCGCGTCGATACGGTCCTCATCTCGGCGCAGCATGATGATGGAGTACCGCTTGAGCAGATTGAGTTCGATCTCATGCAGAACGTCATTGGGCCGGTTATCCACGGAGACTTGCTCGATGGCGAAACTAAGTATTATGTAAACCCCACCGGTCGCTTCGTCATTGGGGGACCCCATGGAGATGCCGGTTTGACCGGTCGAAAGATCATTGTGGACACCTATGGGGGCATGGCGCGGCATGGTGGCGGAGCCTTCTCCGGCAAAGATCCAACAAAAGTCGATAGATCCGCCGCGTATTACGCACGCTACGTGGCCAAAAATCTCGTAGCGGCCGGACTGGCCGATCGAGTCGAGATCCATGTGTCGTATGCCATCGGTAAGGCGCAGCCGCTGTCCATCATGGTTGAGACGTTCGGGACAGGACACGTTTCGGATGAGGATCTGCTGCGCATTATCGCGGAGCACTTTGATTTCCGCCCCGCGGCAATCATCTACAATCTCGACCTTCGCCGTCCGCTCTACCAGCAGACTGCAGCGTACGGTCATTTCGGCCGGCATGACATTGATGTGCCGTGGGAACAGACCGACAAAGCAGAACAACTGCGCGCGACCACCGAGCTTCGCGAGCGAGCAACAGTCTAACTTCTGTGTCGAGGGCCGGCTCCTTTGTGCCCTCTCGGGATACGGGCGGCACGATGCCTGCATTGCAATGGACAAGCAGGAGACAGACGCATCGATACTTCTCAGGCCGCCACCCTTTTCGCCAACACTTATGCTGGCCGTGGCGACGGTGGTTACGCCCGCTCATCGACGAATGTGCGCGTCGCATTATAGATCTTGAGGCAGTGCATGTTGATCTTGAACCCGGCCCAGTCGGCACGGCGCCGTGTCACGCTCGTTCCAAACGAATAACCTCTATCTTTGTCGTCGGTGTCGATGGAACTGTCGGTACTGTCGCGCCCCATCTTCTGCACTCGGAATTCACTCCCGGCGTCCTTCCGGCGAGAACAGGTAATGACTTTGCCCGGTCGCTAGGCATCCGCGCTCGCCCTGGCGCAGCCGTGCAGGTGATTGCCGACCGACATTGCGAGCATTATGATATGGGCGAAACAAACGGAATCGCCTTCGGCCATGCTGCGGTTTTGGTTATCAACACGCAGTTCGCCCGCGAGGCGCAACGTCTACGGCGGTACATTGGAAGCGCTTCATATCCGATTGCCTCGGTAGCGGTCTACTTCAAGCGGCGGACATTCGCTGTGGAGATAGTGGAACGCGATCGCAGCGAGCGGTTCGACGCGTTAGAGGTTGCGTTTATCAACTCGCCAGTTGCGGGAGGAGCCTTGGAGATCAAAATTCAGGTTGCCACAATCCAGGACGGACTGCTCCATGTCGCGGTGGTGCAAGACCTGGATCTCCGTGCAATTCTGCGTGACCTACCTCGTGCTCTGCGCTGGCACGCGATGAATGTCTACGGCGTCCACACATCCAGTCTGCGCGAAGCCACTATCCGAACAGATGTCCCGATGCCGATTACGCTCGACGGTGAGGAGTGTTTGCGCACGTCTGCAGACGTGCGCCTCCTGCCCGGCGCTCTCCGCGTGTTTGTCCCGCGCCGTATGACAGCAAGCAATGCCTGAGCTCCTTGAGGCCGACCGGCAGTTATACCGGCTCGTCCATGTTCGTTGGCACGTGCGGGCGCTCGATCCCGTGATGATTTTCCTTACGAGGACAGGAACGAAGGGGATGATCTGGGTGGCGATTGCGGTGATCTTACTCATTCTGCGGGTGCCGCCCGGACCGAAGGGTCCTATCCTCAGCATTGCCGCGCTTCTCGTCGCCGAGGGACTCACCAATCTCCTGCTGAAACCGTCGGTTCGCCGCGAGCGTCCGTATATTAACCAACAGCACCGATTGCTCGTGGGCGAGCCAGGAGCCCACTCATGGCCCTCGGCGCACGCCAGTTCATCGATGGCTGCCGGTGCCACCCTGGCATTTCTCTATCCGCCCGTAGCCCCCTTATACTTGCTTCTCGCGCTGCTTATCGGCTACTCACGAGTCTATGTTGGCGTGCACTACCCCATCGATGTCGCCGCCGGATTCGTTCTCGGTCTCATTTCCGCCGCGATTATCATCGGCGCCGCCCACTTGGCCGGCGTTATTGGCTGAATTCCCGCGATACCGGAGTCGCACTGTACCGCGTTCGTGTTATGAATGTTCTGCCGGATGCTCCTCACCATGGACTAAGCGGCGATAAGCTATCCGGCCAGGATTCGTGAGCAGAGAGCGAGGACCAGAAATCGCGAAATAGCGCGTTGCACTGTTCGGCTGCCTCCACCGCACAAAGATGAGAAGCATTCTCCAGGTGTGCGATCCGCGACGCCGGAATCAGACTGAGCAGCTGGAACGCGTCGACCGGCAAGCTGTGGTCACCGTCCGCTCGTATCAACAAGGTGGGTGATGAGATGCGTTCGAGTAGTGACACCGTGTCGACATTAGCGACTGCCCGGGCGCCGGCCGCATACGAGCGAGGATCGGAATCGAGCAAGATTCGACGAATCCTCTCGACTACTGTGGACGATGTCGTGATGAACTGAGACGTGAACCAGCGTTGTAGTGCACTGTTGGTCACGGTTTCCATGCCGTCGCGCAAGACCTCGGTCGCGCGCTGTTCCAGTTGCTCTCGGGATTCGGTTGGATACATCGGCGTGGTGGAAATTAGCACTAAGGATCGAACGCGGCTTTGATGAGTCGCGGCGAGGTGTTGCGCTATCATGCCTCCCATGGAGATTCCGACGACATGGGCATGCTCAATTCCGACCGCATCGAGTACGCTGACAACGGCCTCGGCCAACCGGGCCAACGATGGTCCGTCGGCGCTCCCGTCGACCGGGTCGTGACCACCGGTATCAATCGGCAGGAGAATATAGTGCTCCGCGAACTCTTCGACTTGCGGCCACCACATGCGCCGGTCCATGCCCAATGCTGGCAGCAATACTACAACCTCCTGGCCATAGCCCAGAACGTCGTAATCGAGGGTCATTCCTTCCCAACGAGCTTGCACGTGTTCCCACCTGTCCGTTTGCGCCAGCCGCAATCCTTATGTAGCGTAGCAGGGTGATGATGTTGGCCGGCGCTTCCCCGATGCACTGCAAGGCGGCGCGAGTCTGGGCCCATATTCGCCTGTTCCATCCGTTTCCGTCGGCGTTAGTCGTCGGTACGTCCGTAGTTCTCCTGCTGATCGCCCGTGGCGGATGGCCGGGCCTATCGGTACTTCTAAGAGCAGCGGGCACTATTGCGCTTTCACAGATCGCCGTCGGCAGCCTGAACGACTTGCACGATCGAGAGACCGATGCCCGGTTCCAACCAGAAAAGCCCATTCCGTCTGGCCTGGTGTCGTTTCAGACGGCCCGGGTTATGGTTGGCGTCAGCCTCGCAGGAGTAGCCGTCGTCGCCGGCAGCTTCGGTCCTCTCGCACTACTGATTGCTCTAGTGGGAACTGGAGGCGGTCTGGCCTACGACCTCTGGCTCAAGCCAACGCCCTTCAGCATCGTGGGGTATTCCGCCGGTTTTCTCAGCTTGATCACATTCCTCTGGCTTGTGGCCGGTCGCCTCGATGCGTGGTTTCTGCTAGCGTACCCCGCAGGCGTGTTCGTCGTCCTGGCCGCGCACCTATCCCAGTCCTTTCCCGATCTGGAATCTGACACAGAGTTGGGGCTACGCGGCCTGGCGGTACACCTAGGGTCCCTCGGCAGCCTTATCGTCATATTCATGGTCTATACGGTAGTCTTGCTGGCCGGCTTGGCGGCAGCTACGATCGCGGGGAGTTTGCCGTCGCTGGCGCTCGTCAGCGCATCGGTCCCCCTCTCCGTGCTTGCACTGCTTAACGGACGGGCGGCGCTCATAAAGCGGAGCGCGCGTATTACAATGTTCCACTTGATGGCTCCTGCCCTCGCCTTGCTCGGAGCCGGCTGCCTGTTGGCTATCCGGTCGCTGTGATGCCGATGCAGCCGGCCGATACAGGTTCCCGGTGGCCCATTCGATTACAATGAGCCATCACATAGAGGGCGTTTCATCGAGCGCCCCGAGTTTGTCATGCCTACATTCAATGAACTTCTGGCCCGCGCCCGCGCCGCCGTACCCGAGACCGACGTTGCCGCCACCGCGGCGGCGCTCGATTCCCCACGGCATCCGGTCCTGGTTGACGTACGGGAAAAAAACGAGTGGGACGAGGGCCACATCCCGGGGGCGATCCATGTTCCTCGCGGGTACCTAGAGCTGCGCATCGAAAACGAAATCTCCGATAAAGAGCGTCCCGTGCTGCTGTACTGCGCCGGTGGCACACGTTCCGTGTTGGCGGGGCAGAGCCTTCATGAAATGGGCTACAGCGACGTGCACTCGCTGGCCGGAGGCTTCACTGCCTGGAAAGACGCGGGGCGGCCATTTGTCGTTCCGCGCTCTCTCACATCACAACAATTGCACCGCTACAGCCGGCACGTCCTGATTCCGGAGGTCGGCGAAGAGGGACAGTTCAAACTGCTGGACGCCAAGGTACTGCTCATTGGCGCCGGCGGCCTCGGCTCTCCCGCCGGTCTTTACCTCGCCGCGGCGGGAGTGGGTACGCTGGGAATCGTGGACTCAGATATCGTCGAGGAAAGCAACCTGCAGCGCCAGGTCTTGCACACAACCGACCGCGTGGGCATGTCGAAAGTGGAGTCGGCCCGACAATCGATCAACGCCTTGAATCCCGAGGTCAAGGTAGTAGGGTACGAGTCGCGACTTGTCCCCGAGAACGCAAGGGACATTATTGGCGCCTACGACGTCGTCGTGGATGGGACGGACAATTTCGACACGCGCTACATGATCAACGAACTCTGTGTCGAGCTGGACAAGCCAAACGTATCGGCAAGTATTCTCAGTTTTGATGGTCAACTCACCACGTTCATGCCAGGCGAAGGTCCTTGTTACCGTTGTGTCTATCCGGTACCGCCGCCGCCCGCATTGGCCCCCACCTGAAGCGAGGCAGGTGTCCTGGGCGTGCTTCCCGGGATAATGGGGCTCTTGCAGGCCAATGAGGTTATCAAGTTGGTTGTGGGAATTGGCGAGCCGTTAATCGGTCGCTTGCTGATGTTCGATGCTCTAAGCACCTCCTTCATTGAGTTGAAGCTACGTCGCGACCCGGCATGCCCGGTGTGTGGTTCAGTTGTCGCGGCAATTGCATAACGTAGTCCTAGAGCAACCGAACTGTCTGGAAGGAAGAGATGAGATGAGTACAGTCCGTGTTCCCCCTGTGTTGCGCAAGCAGACTAACGGAGCTCGCGAGGTGGAAGCCGATGGAGGCACTGTCGGTGATGTCCTCCGCGACCTTGCCGTCAAGTTTCCAGGACTAGAGAATCAGCTACTCCAGGATGGAACGCTGCCACCGTACGTGAACGTTTATCTGAACGATCAAGACATTCAATATTTGCAGAAGCTGGAGACGCCCGTCACGGAGCGCGATACGGTGGTCATCCTGCCGGCAATGGCCGGCGGGTAGGCGGTGACGCTCTCTCCGGCACCTGCCGCTTTCAACGCGACGAATCGCCGCGGTGTTGGGCGTAGCATCCTCGATGCTATTGGCAATACGCCGATCGTCGAGCTTCATCGCCTAATACCCGACTCGGACGTCCGCCTTCTGGTGAAGCTCGAGGGCATGAATCCCAGCGGCAGCGTGAAAGACCGCGTGGCCCGTGCCTTGGTCGAAGAGTTTGAAGATCGGGCCGATTCGCGCGATTACATCCTGCTTGAACCGACAAGTGGTAACACCGGCATCTCGCTTGCCATGGTTAGTCGAGTCAAGGGATATCGAGTAGTTGCCGTGATGCCCGAAAACGTGACCGAGGAGCGGCGGAAACTTCTGGAAATCTTTGGCGCCGAGATCGTCGATTCGCCGGGAGAACGCGGAACGAACGGCTCTATCGAGGTTGCTTGGCAGCTTGACGGCGATCAGCGCTACTGGGTGCTCAACCAGTACGGCAATCAGGCCAATCCGCGCGCTCACTACGAAACCACCGCTGTCGAGATTCTCCAGGACGTCCCCGAGATCGGTGCCTTTGTTGCGGGTCTAGGGACGGGCGGAACGCTCACCGGTGTCGGTCGACGGCTCAAACAAGAGCGTGCCGGCGTGAAAATAATCGCCGCCGAGCCGCTACCCGGTGACCTGGTCCAGGGACTACGCAGTCTGGACGAGGGATTCGTGCCGCCTATCTTCGATCCAGCTGTGCTCGATGCGAAGTATTTGATTTCAAGCGAGGATGCTATCGCCGCCATGAGGCGCTTGGCGCAAGAGGAAGGCATTTTTGCCGGGGTTTCATCGGGGGCTATCATCGCCGCAGCACTACGCTATGCGCAATCATTGAAGCAAGGTACCATCGTGGCCTTACTACCTGATGGCGGCTGGAAGTATTTGAGCGGCGATTTGTGGACGGCTAATCTGTCGGACATTGGTGAAGGATTGGAAGGCGCTCTTCTATGGTGATCGGTCGCGACCTGGCAAATCGCATGATCAATCATGCGCGTCAGGCGTTCCCGAACGAGGCTTGTGGTCTAGTGGCGGCGCTTGCCGGCAGCATAATTGACATCTTCCCCATATGCAACGCGGACCAGAGTCCGGTTCACTTTACACTTGACTCCCAGGAGCAGCTTCGGGTGCTGAACGAGATTGAGGAGCGCCACTGGGACCTAGCCGCGGTCTACCATTCGCACACGCGCACAGCGGCACGCCCATCGCAAACCGATATCCGCATGGCAAATATCAGCAGCAAGTTCCTGGGCGAGATGCCCTGGATTATTGTGTCGCTGGCCTACCGCGACCAGCCAGACCTTCGCGCCTGGCTCATCGACGGAGACCAGGTGCGCGAAGCAGCTGTAGAGATTTACTAATCGCCGCGTTTTACTCCGTCACTACCGTCTGACTCTGCTCCCGCATGAATTGCTGCACATAGTACGGTCCGAGGGCCGACTTGCCGGTTGAGCCGCTGGCCTTCCAGCCGCCGAAAGACTGCACTCCCGGCCAGGCGCCGGTAGTGGCGCCGCCCTTGCGATTCACGTACACCACTCCGGCCTCGATGCGATCAAGGAACGTCTGCATCTCGCTGTGATCCTCGGTGAAGATCCCGGCAGTCAAGCCGTACTCGGAGTCATTGGCCAGCCGTAGCGCTTCGTCCAGTGAATCGACGCGGGCGACCGATATGAAGGGGACGAACAATTCCTCGTAAAAGAAGCGATGATCGGAGGGCAGTTCGGCAACGGTGAGGGCGCAGTAATAACCGCGGGAAAGGTCGCCGAGAGCAAGGACAGTACCTCCGGCAACAATGGTCCCATCCTTACGAGCGATCGCCGATACCTCTTGAAACCGATGGTAGGCGCGTTCGTTAATTACCGGACCGGCAAAGACATCAGCCTCGACCGGATTCCCGACTACAAGCGCCTGGGTGCGCTCGGCTAACTGCTGGATGAAGTCGCCGGCCACGCCACGTTGCACGTAAACCCGTGAAGCCGCGCTGCACTTCTGACCGGCATAGCCGAAGGCGGCACGGGCAGTTCCCTCAACCGCCTTCCCCAGATCCGCGCGGTCGGTGACGATCACCGGATTCTTGCCACCCATCTCGGCAATGACCGGCCGGGGCCGCTCTTCATTGAACTCCCGATTTATCAGGCAGCCCACGGCCCTTGACCCAGTGAAGGCAACCGCGTCAATGCCCGGGTGCCGGGACAATAATTCACCAGTCTCGTTGCCCGCTCCGGTAAGGAGATTGAGCGCGCCGGCCGGCAGTCCGGCGTCAACTAGACACTGGTAGACGTGGATTCCGGCAAGTGGGGTCTCGATGGAGGGTTTGAAGACTACAGTATTGCCGGCGATCAATGCACCGGCCACCATCCCCGTGGCCAAAGCTACAGGAAAGTTGAAGGGTGCGATGACGGTCCATATCCCATACGGACGCAGAACACTGTGGTTTACCTCCACTGGCGACAGTTGGTTCAGCTTGATGACGAAGCCATCGTGCTGTTCCATCTGGTCACAGTAGGTGGTGATGAGATCGGCGGCCTCTTCGACCTCACCCATGGCCTCGAGTCGAGACTTGCCGGCTTCGAGCGTGAGCCAGGCCGCGATATCATATTTGCGTTGACGGAAATTAGCGGCGGCACGGCGCATAATGACCAATCGCTCGCGCCACGGCATGTGCGACCATGTCTCGTAAGCTTCGCGTGCGGCTCGCACCGCATCGTTCACCTCAGGTTCGCGGCACTCCTGAAACGTGCCGAGCAAGATCCGTTGATCGTTCGGACTGCGACTTTCGAATGTCGACCGCTGGGTGAATCGCGGTTCGTTATTGATGTAAGCCGGATAGGTTTTGCCGAGCTGGCCAGAAATGCGTTCAAGCGCTTCGCCATACGCCCTATTAAATGCCTCCGCCTGCTCAAAACCCATCGTGGTATATGTGATCTTCTGCTCTCGTTGCTCCGCGACCATGACATCTCCTTGCGTACATTCAGGGTGACAATCGATTCTATCAACAGGAGAACCCATGCATCTGGAAAGCGATAAACAGGACCTCGATAACGCATTTCGTCACTGCCAGGCCGGCTGCAAAGCGCTGCAGCTCGCGGTGGAGCGCGCGCAAGAAGGAACCGTCTATCCGCCGCATTGCTATGTAGCGGCCGTGGAACTGGCACGAGCAATCGAATTGGCAATGGGCGTGGCGCTGCGTCAGGACTGATCAGCCCTCCAGAACAGAAACAGGGCAATATCCTGTGTCTCTACATCTTCATTGCTGTAAAGATGATCCTGAAAGCCGGCAATACTAAAGCCATGCCTGATGTAGAACTGAATCGCCGGATGGTTGTTTATCTGCGTTTCGACCGAGATTCCGCGTAATCTTGACCTCCGGCCACTCATTTGCAATCGCCGTAACAGCGTGGATCCGACCCCTTGGCGGCGGAACTCATCCCGAACCCGAATATCGATGAGCCAGGCTGTGTTATTCCAGCGCACCGGCTGCCAAGTAAGCAAACCGGCGTAATTGCTATCGAAGTGGGCGGCCACGAAACGCAACGATGCCAAGTTCCCGGCTTCCTCGTATGTTTCCAGCCAGTTGTCGAGCACGCCATCGTCGTACGTCTTTTGATAGGGATCGGAAAGGCGCTCAGTGTCGAGATGCCAGGTGAGGGCTCCTCCCTGCGCCGCCCGCGTCAAACGATACACGTCGCGAGTGGAGTAGTGGCTCGGTAACGCGGGGAGGCTGCGAGCTTCCTCCAGCGACAGGTCGGTACATTCGATCATCGGCGTGATCGCACTTCCGGATCAGAACACATGAATGATCTCGGTCTGGTAGTCCAGCAGTTGCGCAGCATGTTTGCTGTTCTCAAGAAAGGCCACAGCGCGGCATAGCATGGCGTCGGCATGGCCCGCTTCGGTCGAAACGACGGCCAGGCCTATCACGCCGATGCGGTGAATATCGTGTTCATCGACTTCCGCCGCCGACAAATGATACTCGCGCTGGACCTGCGCCAAGAGAGACTTCATGACCTGGCGTTTGTCCTTCAGCGACATGCTTTCCGGTATGTGGAGGGAGACCCGAGCGACGCCAATAACCATAGCATCAGTCTCCGAATCGGGCCTGGAGCAAATCCGGATGGCCGCGCACTACAACGTCGGGGGACAAAGGCCTGCCGCCGGCTAGCTGCATCTCCTGGATCATCAACGCATAGTCTCCGCAGCCGACAGCAAGCAACCCTCTCATAAGGCCAAACACCTGGCCCGGTAGAGAGCCTCCGGGTCCCGTCCGGGCTCTTGTGATTCGCACTGCAGACTCTCGCCATGTAGTGGTGGCCATTGGCCAGGGATTCATGGCGCGCACTTGCCGGGCTACGTAGCCAGCCGGGCGCGTCCAGTCGATCACGCCGTCGTGCTTGCTCAGCAGATGGGTGTAGGTGGCTGCTGCGTTATCTTGCGGTCGCGCGACGAGGCGGCCCTCTAACCACGGAACGAGATCCCTCTGCAGCAGTTGGGCGCTGAGTACCGCCAGCCGGGACTCCAATTCGCCGGTTGTCTCTTCCGGCGCCACGTCGATACACTCCTGGCTGATGATTGGCCCGGCATCCATGCGTACTTCGAGGAGCATAAGTGTTGTGCCTGTGATCCCATCGCCGGCCAGGATCGCTCCCTGCACTGGCGTCGGCCCGCGAAAGCGAGGTAGCAACGATGGGTGCAGATTCAAGACGCCATGCGATGGCAAATCAAGCAATGCCTGTGGCAAGATTTGCCCGTACGCCGCTACTACCATAACGTCCGGTGCCAGACTGGCCAATTGGGACATCGCCTCGTCCGAGCGAATGCGCTCTGGCTGCAGCACTGACACACCGAATTGCCCGGCCATCGTCTTCACCGGGTTCGTGGCGAGGACACGACCCCGGCCTGTTGGCCGATCGGGTTGTGTGACGATTGCGGCAACATCGATATGTACGTCAGCTGCCGACTTTAGTAACGCAGACAGAATAGGCAGCGAGAAGCTGTCGCTTCCCATGAAAATGAGTCGCCGGCCGCTCATCTAGCGCTGTCCGGGTAGTCGCATCCCTGGTGGATGCGCGTCGCTTTAGGGCGAGGACACGCGCACCCATGAAGGGTGCGACTACAACGTCGTTGTTGTCCCCACCATAGATGCGCGTTCGCCTTGGTAGTCGCATCCCTGGTGGATGCGCGTGTCGCCGCGGCATGGACATGCGCACCCATGAAGGGTGCGCCCGCACCACCATTCTTCGAGAGGCCCACCCGTCTACGCGTGTGCGCCGGCCGGCTCCCGTTCGAGACTTCGTCCGACCATGACAACCTCTTCGACCAGACGATTGGCGTAGCCCCACTCATTGTCGTACCAGGCAAAGACCTTGACGAAGTCGCCGTCTACCACCTGTGTGAGTTCAAGATCAACCGTCGCGGAGTGCGGGTCGCCAACGAAGTCCGCCGAGACCAAAGGCTCGTCAGATACTGCCAGGATCCCCTTGTAGCGGTCGCTCTTGGCGGCCTCTCGAAATGCCCTATTGATTTCCTCGACTGACGTTTTGTGTTTGAGAAGCACAGTCAGGTCAGAGAGGGAAACGTCAAGGGTCGGCACGCGCAGCGCCACCCCATCGAACACACCCTTGAGCTGAGGAAGGGCTTCGGTGGCGGCAACTGCCGCCCCTGTGCTTGTAGGGACGATGTTCTGTGCCGCCGCGCGACCCCGGCGGAAGTCTGAGTGAGGACTGTCCACCAACCGTTGGTCGGCGGTGTACGAATGAACAGTGGTCATCAATGCTTTGAGCACGCCGAATTTCTCGTCAAGCACAGCCATGACCGGAGTGATGGAGTTCGTGGTGCAGGACGCATTGGAGATTATCGTGTCTTCACCGGGCTTGTATGCTTGTTCGTTGACGCCCAGCACGAACGCCGGCGCGCCTTTGGCCGGAGCGGAAATCACCACACTCTTAGCTCCCGCCCCCAGGTGCGCTTCGGCGTCCTTGCGTGTGGCAAACCGCCCGGTCGACTCGATGACCACGTCCACATTCATCTTCCCCCACGGTAGATCGTGAGGATCGCGCACCGACAGAACTGGATACTTCTTACGTGCTACCACCAGATTCGATCCTTCGGCATGCACGTCGTCATCATCGCGGCGATGGACCGAGTCGTACTTCAGCAAGTACGCCATATTGGCCACATCACCGATGTCGTTGATCGCCACAATCTCGATTTCGGGATTCTGAATCGCAATCTTGAAAGCCTGCCGGCCTATACGGCCGAAGCCATTGATAGCTACTCGGGTCGTCATAGCTCGGTGCTCTCCTTTTGTGTGCAGTAGACGTCGCTTGCGCGGACATCGAACACTATCAGCATAGCGAGTCGCGCGGCATTCGGGCGCGTAGGTCACACGCCTGTTTGTATGTGAACCCAACGACACGGGATAATTACGCGTCCCCGCTGACCGAAGCGTTATCCATCGGTCTCGGGGTCATCCTGTGCATGGGGACTTCCCGACGCCGTCCAGGCAAGAAAGTATGGAGCATGCGCTTTTTCCGCTCGTCCAGGCGAGACCGCCTGTTTATTCTCGGGCTGGATGGGTCGCCCCTTCCGCTGCTACGTCAACTCATGCAGGCGGGCGATCTGCCCAACCTTGCTCGCGTGTTCGAAACAGGAAGCGCCATCGAGATGGATTCGTCGCTACCTGATGTATCGGCGGTTGCCTGGACCTCGATCAATACAGGCGTGAACCCGGGTAAGCACGGCATCTATGGATTCGTTGACCGCAAACCGGGGACGCAACACCTAGACGTGATGACGTCGACCCATGTTCGCGTTCCCACTCTCTGGGAGCGGATGAGTGACGCCGGCAAGCGGGCTATCGCCATCAATGTCCCGCTGAGTTACCCGCCGCAACACATCAACGGATTAGTGATCTCCGACTTTCTGGCGCCGGCGCTGGCCAAGGCGGTGTACCCCACGCGGGCGTTGCCTTATCTGGAGAATCTCGGCTACCGCATCGACACCGATCCGCGTGTGGCCAGAGAATCACTCGAAGCCTTTGTCGAAGACTTCAAGATAACCGCGGAGAAGCGCGCCGAAGCGGTGCTGCATTTCATGGCTGAAGAGGAGTGGGACGTCTTCATGGTCGTGTTCATGGAAACCGACCGCCTGCACCACTTCATGTGGCAGTACATGGAGGAGGGTGACCCGACTTACGGTCCTCAGTTTGTCGACTGTTACCGTCGGATTGATCGCCTGGCTGGGCGAATCCTTGACCAGCTCGAGGCGGATGATCAGTTGATCATCCTCTCGGATCATGGTTTCACAACGTTGAAACGTGAAGTGTATCTCAACGTCTGGCTGGAGCAACAGGGATACCTTCGCTTGCAAAGTGGCGGAGATCGAGAGCTGGAGGCAATCTGCCCGGAAACTGTTGCCTATTCGCTCGATCCCGGTCGCGTCTACCTTCATCTTCAGGGACGGGAACCGGCGGGCACGGTGAGTCCGAGCGATGTTCCCGGAATTATCGAGCGGCTGGTCGAAGAGTTGAGTGATCTGCGCGACCCAAAAAGCGGAGAATCCATGGTGGAGACGGTCTACCGTGCTGATGACATTTACCATGGCCCCGAACGCGAGCGCGCCCCAGACCTGCTGGTCATGGGCCGGGACGGATATGACATCAAGGGAACCTTTGACGCAACAGAATTGACCGGTCGGGGAAAGCTGGTCGGCATGCACAAATACAGCAATGCCACACTGTTTGTTCGGGGCCGGGAGTTCACGGTAGACCATGCGACCGTCCGCGATGTCTTGCCGACCGCCTATCGATTGCTCCAACTCCCCGATCCGGATGGATTCGACGGTAAGGGTATTATTCGTGGTTGACTGTGGAATGGTTCGCGAAAGGAGGAGGCGATAATGCGCAAGGTGCATGTCATCGGGTTCGACGGCGCCACATGGCGTTTTCTCCGGCCGCTCATCGAGCAGGGTGAAGCGCCGAATTTCGAACGCCTCACGCGCGAGGGAACCTCGGGAGAACTTACGTCGGTAGTTCCGTTTCAGAGCGCCGCCGCCTGGGTCACGTTCATGACCGGGAAGAACTCAGGTAAGCACGGCGTCTATATGTTCCAAGATTACGACGCCAATAGCTACTCCTATGTGGGACGCACGGCCAACTCGCGCTATTTTTCTGGTCAGACCATCTTTGATGTCGTTGGCGAACTGGGCGGTACAGTAGCGGCCGTACGAGTGCCCATGACCTATCCGGCCTGGCCGGTCAAGGGGATCATGGTATCCGGGTTCCCCACACCAGGAGACACACCGGAGTCATTCTTTCCGCGTGAGTTGCAGGAACGCGTGGGCTCCGCCGGCCACACTGACGAGTCTGATTTTCGACTCTTGAGCACCGAGGAACAGGTCAAGAGCCTGGACCAACAGATGCAGCGGATGAGCGGATTGGTGTCTTCGCTGCTGGATGGCGATCACGATCTCTTCATGGTGGTCCACCGCGTGCCTGACCCCGTCCATCACTTTTTCCTCAAGTTCGTCGATGAGCGCACTCCGGCCTACAGCCCTGACGAGGCGCAGCGCTGGGGCGATTTGGTGAATCGCTTTTACCGCAAGATGGATACGGCCCTTGGCGAGACTCTGGACCGGCTCGGGCCCGACGATACCGTCTTCGTGCTCTCCGATCACGGTGGCGCCATCACTCCCCCACGCCAACTCAATCTCAATGTCTGGCTGGCGCAACACGGCTTATTGACTCCCAAGGAGCAAGCCAAGAGCGCCAAGGAACAGATCTATGCGCTTAATCAGCGAATCCTACCGGCCAAGCTGCGCTCCGCCCTACGACGCCGCGCCCCGAAAGGGGTACAGGGCGGATTGAAGTCCATGTGGCGCGGCCTGCAACAGATTGACTTTGACCACACACAGGCGTATAACTTCCCCATGAAGTGCCCGCCGCTCACCGGTATCGTGATCAACGTGGCGGGGAGACAGCCGAAGGGAGTCGTGCCTCCCGCGGAGTACGAAGCGCTGCGTGACCGATTGATGCGCGATGTGCAGGCTTTGCGTGATCCGAAGACCGGCGAAGCGGTGGTCCGCCGCGTGTTTCGACGTGAAGATCTCTATCACGGTGAGTTCGTCGATCGCGCTCCGGACATCATCGTCTGGTGCCACGACATGTACAAGGAAGGTCCTCTGGCTTCAGGCCCCCTGGTCGGCGAAGTACCGTACGACGAGCTGCAACAGGTCCCGGGCGCGCACGATGAAAAGGGAATCCTGCTGGTCATGGGACCCGGGATCGCCGCCGGGAAACAGATTGAAGGCGCCTCGCTCATGGACGTGCCGCCGACAATCCTCCACGCCATGGAGTTACCGGTGCCGTCGGACATGGACGGCCGGGTATTGACCGACGTGTTCGCCGGCGAGGCGCGAGAAATCGAATCCGTGGACCTTGATCTGGCTCGACAGAGTGAGAGCAATTACCTGAGTGACGATGAAGAACAACAAATCAAAGACAAACTCAAAGGATGGGGGTACCTGTAAATCGTGGTAACAAAAGTACAAGAGCAAACGCAATACGGCTCGATGCCACACGGCGGTGCGCTGATCAATCGCTACGCCGATGTTGCCGAAGAGGGAGCGCTTCGTGAGGAAGCGGCGCGCCTTCCCGCAATTGAACTAACCGCTCGCGAACTTTCGGATGTAGAGATGATCGCCAGCGGGGCATTCTCTCCGCTCGAAGGTTTCATGGGACGGGCTGACTATGAATCGGTGGTTGACCGGATGTATCTGGCTACCGGTCTGCCCTGGACGATTCCCGTGACGCTGTCGCTCGATGGGGAGGAGTCCTCGTCCATTAAGCCAGATACGCGCGTCGCCCTAAGCTACGAGGACTACCGCTTCGCCATACTCGATGTTCAGGAAGTCTTTAAGCGCGATCTGGAGCACGAAGCGGCGCAGGTGTACCGCACGAACGAGCAGGCACATCCGGGTGTCGCGTCTCTCTTTGCGGAGAGCGACACGCTGGCCGCCGGCCCCATCACCGTCTTCGCTCCCCTGCCCGAGCGTCCCTTTCCCGAGTTCCGGCTGAAGCCGGCGGAGACACGCCAGGTGTTCGCCGATCGTGGCTGGCGCACCATTGTCGGTTTCCAGACGCGCAACCCGGTGCACCGCGCCCATGAATACCTTCAAAAGTGCGCCCTGGAAATCGTCGATGGGCTCCTGCTCCATCCTCTGGTGGGAGAGACGAAATCCGACGATGTCCCGGCTGACATCCGCATGCGGTCGTATCAAGCGCTGCTCGCCGCGTATTACCCGGCCGACCGGGTACAACTTGCGGTGAACCCAGCATCGATGCGCTACGGCGGTCCACGCGAGGCCATCTTCCATGCGTTAATTCGCAAGAATTTCGGCTGTACCCACTTCATCGTAGGACGTGACCACGCCGGCGTGGGCAGCTATTACGGGCCGTACGATGCGCAGCACATCTTTTCCGACTTCAAGCCGGGGGAACTAGGCATTCAGCCGCTGTTCTTCGAGAATTCGTTCTTCTGCCTCACTTGCGGGAACATGGCCACCGAGAAGACCTGTCCGCATCCGACTGAGGATCGCGTGATGCTGAGCGGCACGCAAGTTCGAGCCATGCTGCGAAACGGCGAACTACCGCCTCCACAATTCTCCCGCCCGGAAGTAGCCCGCATATTGGCCGACGCGATGAAGGCTACGGCTTGAGGGATGCGATTCCATCGACAAAACATTTTGGGCAAGCATTGGTGCGGCGCTGTGCCCATGGCTGTGGGAACAGCGCTAGGGCGGGAGACGGTAGCGCCGGATGATTCGCCACAGAAAAACCGGAATGCCAATGAGGTAGCGGCGCCACAGTTTCCGTGGTTCGGTAGCCAGCCGGCAGAGCCACTCGAGGCCATGCTCGGTCATCCATCGAGGACCGCGGGGAATGCGGCCGCTCACGAAGTCGAAGAGTGCGCCCACCGACCAGAGAACCGGCGGTTGAAGCTCGTCGGCATGGGCCGCCAGCCACTCTTCCTGGGTCGGGGTGCCCATGCCAACCAAAAGTATATCGGCCCCGCTGCGATTGACCGCCTCCACCGCTGCCCTGCCGGCGCCATAGCCGGAAAGAACTCCGGCGATGCGCACGCCCGGGTGGCGACATTGGAGCGCACTTGCTGCCTCCGCGGCCGAACCGGGGACTCCTCCCAACAGAAACAGAGAATAGTTCTGGCGAATGGCAAGCCGGCAAAGGTCATGGATCCAGTTGGCGCCCGTCATTCGTTCGGGAATGTCTTTGCCGGCCAGCCGTGCACCGAGGCGAACACCCGTGCCGTCACAGTAGATCAGGTCAGCCGATTCCAGAGTCCTGGCATAGACACGATCAGCGGCGGCAACATTCATGGAGTGCACGTTAACGTAGAAGATCATGCAACGTCGTCCGGCGCGAACGGCACCGGCGACAGTCGATAGAAGGTCGTCAAGGTGCAGAGTATTGATGCGCACACCGAGCAGTCTCACCGATCCAAAGTTAGGGACCGGCGGAGTGAACGATGAACTTGATTCGCTCGCTTGGAACGACGTCACGGTCTTAACTTTCGCTAAACGGCGGGAAATTCGAGCCGCCAACTCAGGCTAGCACCTACTATCATGAAGGCACATCTACATGACAGCTGAACCCCAACTAACACTGGACACCGTCGCGCTGCCGCGAGCCGCCCCGCGCATGCGCGTGCTTCCCAGCCGCCTGCTCGGACAATTGCCGGGACGTGAGGGTGGTTTTTGGGTGCTCTTTGCTGTCCTCGCTCCCAAACTGCTTGGCCCGATTTTCACGATTGTTCTCCGCCGCTTTCTAGGTCCCGGCGCATCGGGCATCTATGATCTCGCCAGCACGCCCTATAAGTTCCTGGACAACTTCCGGAACTTTGGCACCGGTCCGGCCCTGGTGTATCAACGGACGGTGAGCCGTACGGTGGTCAACACCGCCTGGACGCTCAACATGATCTTCGCCGTGATCGTGACCGCGGTCGCCGAGCTGTTGGCTGGACCCATCGCCGGCTATTACGGTCATCCGGGCATCGAACCGATCTTTCGCGTTCTGGCCATCGCCTACGTGTTCGCCTCCATCACCTCGGTTCATTACTTCTTGCTGCTCCGCGACATGGACTTCCGCGCCCGCTCCATCCCGCCGGTTGGGCAGGTAATCGCCGCCGGGGACATCGCGATTCTCTTTGCCATCTGGGGCTACGGCGCCGGGGCGTTGGTGGCCCGCGAATTGACCTCCGTCATCCTGGGCGCCATTCTGCTCTGGGTCGTGTACCCTTACCGCCCAACTCCGCAATTGATACCGTCCATTGCCTGGAAGCTGTTCAAGTACGGTGCGTGGGTCGGCGCCGGCCTGACCGTGCTTTACATGTCGCAGAATGTGGACGTCTTCATCGGCGGTCGTATCATCCGCAGCACCAAAGACATCGGTTTTTACACCACCTCCTGGAAGTTGGCCTTTATCGCCGCCGGCGTCTTCACCCTCGTGGCCAGCAGCATGGTGTTTCCCGCACTGAGCCGGCTGCAGGATGACATTGGCGCGTTGCGCCGCACCTTGCTCAAAGCCATTCGCCAGATGGGTCTCATTATGTTTCCGGCCGCTGCACTTCTGGCGGTGGTGGCTCCCGTGCTCATCGTACCCATACTCGGCACGAAGTACGCCGCCTATCGCGACTCGTTCCTCGTGCTTTCTCTTCTGGCGGTATACGCCGGCAATCGCACGATGCTCTCCGTGTTCTTTGAGGGCTACAAGTCCATAGGCAAGCCATGGATCGTCTGGGCGTACAACTTCGTCAAGCTGCTGATCATGATTCCGTCAATGATCTATGGCGCGGAGCACGGGATTTTGGGCCTCGCCGTGGTCTATATTCCTTTGCAAATCATTGAGTTCCCCGTCGCGCTCTATCTGGCCAATCACATTCTGCACGTCTCGCCCACAGAGGTGTGGCGGGCCGCCCGCCCGCCGATTCTCGCGACACCCGTTATGTCCGCCGTGGTGATCCTCTTCGAAGTCGCGCTGCGTCGAGGACTGAACGTTGGGGACACGCTTACCCTCTTTGCCTGCGTACTTGTAGGGATCGCCGTCTACCTGGCTAGCCTAATTGCGGGCAATCGCGCGATCCTCTCCGAAGCGAGATCCGTTCTATCGCGCGGCCTCTAACCCGCCGCCGTGCTCTCCACGCTCCGTCGATCCGCGCCGCTGACCGCCATCCTGCTTCTGGCCGCCGCACTGCGCTTCTGGGGTATTACCTGGGGGCTGCACAATGCCACCATCGAACGGCGGGTGCACCCCGACGAGTGGGTGGTCTACTGGTTATTCAAATGGTTTGGCGCCGAGCACAATCTTGATCCCTGCCCTGCATATCCACACCAATGCTTTTTCGATTGGGGCATGGCCTACCCGTATCTCGCCTACGGGATCCACACGCTGCTGGCGCCCCTGTTCTCCCTCTTTCCGGCTCACGTTGCCGGCCCTCAGTCCGACCCTGAATTCGTCCAGTCAGTTGTAGCCGGGCGGCTGACCTCGGGGTGCCTCTCTGTGTTCACTGTCTGGTTGGCCTACCTGCTGGCGGTGCGGCTCTATAGTTTTACTGGCGTTGGGCTCGGGCAACAATCGGCAGTTTTGAGCCACCGCCGAGGGCCGCCCACGGTCGGACCAGAGACCCAGAGGGTACCCCGGCCGGCCCCTACCGAATGCGCGGCGAGGCGAATCGGGCTGGTTGCCGCACTGATAGTCGCCCTCTCGACCCTGCTTATCCAGATCGGACACTTCGCC
>JBPCKK010000158.1:0-9301 GCA_051004335.1 Chloroflexota bacterium | reverse complement strand
GAGCTGGGCCTCGCCCGCGGAAACACCTCTTCCGCCGGGACCCATGAGTGTGTCAAGGCCCGCGTTGAGAGATTCCAGCCAGTCGGTGAGCTCAAGGAGTTCGAAGACCTCCCGGAGGACCTCGTCGGTGACGCCGGCGTCGAACAAGGCGACATTGTCGCGGAGCGTGCCCTGGAAGAGCTGGATGTCCTGCGTCACCAGGCCAACTCGCTCACGGAGATCCTCGAGCCGCACCTCTCGGATGTCCGTGCCGCCGAGCCGGATGGTTCCGTGTGTCGGATCGTGCAGGCGAAACAGCAACCTCGAGATCGTCGTCTTGCCGGAGCCGGTTCGGCCAAGCAGGCCGAGAACCTGACCAGGCTCGACGCGAAACGACACATCGTGCAGGATGGGTAACGCCTCGTAGGCGAACGAGACTGCCTCCAGCTCAACCGACATGGCGCCCTCGGGGAGAGCCAGACCCGGACCATCGGTCACCTCCGCCCTTGCGTTGAATAGCTCGCGCACTCGCACGATGCCACCGGCGGCCTGCTGCAGGCTGTTCATCTGGGTGGTAAGGCGCTCCAACGGCAGCCGGAGCATGCTCGTATAGCGAAACACTACATAGACGGCTCCGAGCGTCATCGCGCCCGAACCGTGAAGGGCCGCGCTAAAGACCAGGGCGGCGCCGGTACCGAGGGCGAAGATCACGCCTACCCCGCCATTGAAAATCGAGCCCGCCATGGCCGCCGAGTTGAAGCGATGAAATTGCGCGGCTAGCCGTTCGTGGAGCCGTCCCATCACGTATGCGTCGGCGCCGCTGGTCTTGAGGTCGGACAATCCGGCAAGTGTCTCCTCGACGTAGCCGCTCAGGTCTGCAGCAGCCTGGCGAGCCGCTCCCGCGCGATGGGCAACGAAGCCACCACTGCGGAGCATGAAGGCCAGCGCAACGAGGACAAAGGCAGTCAAGACGACTCCAATGCGCCAGTCGACCACGAAGAGCAGGATGAGAACGCCCACTAGGAACACGCAGCTGCCCAGCACCTGGACAACGAAGTGCGCGAAGAAATCGGCGATAGCCGAGATGTCGCCGTCGATCCGCTCGATCAGTTCTCCGGGGCTGTGGTCGGCGTGAAACTGTCCGTCCAGCCCGAGCACGTGGCGGGTGAGATCGGCACGAAGAGCGTTTGTGGTGCGCCAGCCAAGATCTTCCGCGACGCGGGTCTCAAACACCGCTGCCACTTGAGTGAGGAGGGCGACCAGCAGGAAGACCAGAGCGAGCCACACGAGCTGGCGGAGTGGGTCGCCTGCCCGGGCATGATCGATAAAGAGCTTTATGATCTGCGGATTGGCGAGCTGGAGGCCGATACCGGCCAGCAGCAGGAGGGCGAGCAGCGCGGCGCGTGGCCACTCCGGTCGTAGATATGCGGCGAGCAAGGCACGATCGAACTTAGGCAACTGGGACTCCTTAAATGCAGCACGAATTACATAGGTGGAAGGAGTGCTGCAGGTCGCCGTCCCAGGAGAGCCGGGAGCTTCGCCAGGTCACGAATACCCAAAGAAAGGTCACGTGACTCGACCGCCTCGCAACCGTCGCCAGTGAAGTCGGTTGTCGTGCGAGTGTTACGGACCCGCCGTGCGATCAGGCAAAGGCAACGAGTGAGGCTTTAGTTAGCCACCGCCGAAACGGGAACCTGCAATAAGCCTGTAGGCATGGTGGGATCTCCAGTCGCTGTTTTCTGCCAGTATTATAGGACGCCGGCACGGAAAAGACTATCGAGCCGGCGTGCCGCTACAACTCCACAGAGTACTTCTTCGACTACGGGAAAGACGTATACGATAGCGGCCGACATTGAGTATGTGGATGCCCGGACGGGCGAGCATCTAGGAGATGTCACGGTGGGGAACCCGTAGGCCTAGTCGCCCGTGGCGTACTCGAAGGTGAGCAAGCCAGCGGTGACAAACACGATGTCGAAGGCGACGAGCAACTCCAGCCAGAGGCGCATGGCGCCGTAGTGACCGGCAAGGGCCAGGGTGGTGGCCTTCACCGCGCCCAGAATGACGGGTACGGTCACCGGCAGCATGAGGACAGGCAGCAGAACTTCGCGCGCGCGTAGCGACATGGTGAGCGCGCCGTAGAGGGCGCCAACTGAGGCAAAGCCCAGTGTGCCCAACACCCCAATCAACAGCAAGGCCGGAATGGAACTTCCCAGGTCCAGGTTGTAGAGAATTGC
This sequence comes from Chloroflexota bacterium, assembly GCA_051004335.1. Classification (GTDB taxonomy): domain Bacteria; phylum Chloroflexota; class UBA5177; order UBA5177; family UBA5177; genus CAVSUG01. Next base: position 7,088 of record JBPCKK010000158.1, on the reverse strand, counting down.
CATGAGGGGAAGGACGAGCGCCTCAATAAACAGCATGACCGCCATCGCGCCCAGCAGTTTCCCCAGATAGATGGCGCCGCGATTGCGCGCCACCAGCAACAACCCCTCGAAGGCATTATTCTCCGCTTCCAGCTGATAGATGCGCCCGAAGGCCAGCACCCCGGCGAAGATAAAGGCAAGCCAGAGCAGGCCGCCCGCCACCTCCCGTAGCCGCTGGCGGTTGGGACCGAGAGCAAAGCTGAAGATGAGCACGACCATGCCGGCAAAGAAGACCATGGCGTTGATATTGACCCGACTGCGCGCCTCGAGCACAACATCCTTGCGCAGCACCGCCCAGGTCTGGTTATACCAACGGCTGTACATAGTCTCTCCGAAAATCGGCAGCGGGGCCTCGATAGCGCACCGCGCCTTGCTCAAGCGCCACCACGAGATCGGCCAAACCCAAAGCACGATCGGCATCATGTGTCGCCAGTACCACCGCGCCACCCTCGGCTGAATGTTGCACGATTATCGAATCCACCAGATCGGCGGCGGCGGCGTCCAGGCTATTGTACGGTTCGTCCAGCAGGAGCAAGCGCGGACGGAGCAGGAGCAGGCGACCCAGCGCCAGGCGCCGCTTCATGCCGCTGGAGAAACCACGGACGCGCTCTTTGGCATGCCGGTGCAGATTGACTTCAGTGAGCACCGACGTGATAGCGTCATCGTTCGGTCGCATGCCGGCCATCGTGACGATAAAGCGCAAGTTCTCTTCGGCGCTCAGATCATCGTAGAGGTAGGTCTCGGCGGCAAGCAGACCGACCAAGGCGCGCAACTGAACGCGCTCACGCACCAGATTGCAACCGAAGATGGTCCCATCGCCCAGCGTGGGCGTGATGGCGCCGGCCAGGATCTTGAGCAGGGTTGTCTTCCCCGAGCCGTTTGGTCCCAGCAGTGCCAGGGTTTCGCCTACGGGAAGCTGAAGAGTTGTGGCTTTAAGGGCAGCGGTACGGCCATAGAGCTTGGCGACGCCCCGGAGGTCGAGAGCAAGTCCAGACCCAGAATGCAGCATGCTCATGGGCCATTATCGGGCCTGGCGCCTCGAACGTCTCCACGGCGCTAACGGTTTTTCACTGTGACGACCGACAATAAACGTGGGGCATTCCGCGTAGTCCCGGCTTCAGCCGGTATGCGCTCTCCTCCCAAACTGCCCCCGGTCGGGCGAACATGTTCGAGGTCAAGCGCTCGTGGCAATCGTGCTTGACTGGAGGGACACACGCGATAGTCAAGGCCCCACCGGCTAAAGCCGGGACTACGGCTGCTACCGATCCCCAATGTGAAAAACCTTACGTGTTCAGATCACCGAAGACGACTATGGTTCGGCCGCGTGGTCAGGCTACCTGCTCGCCGCGCTCGTCCAGTCCGGCAAACAGGTCGTCCTCCTCACGCTTACCTTCGGCGGGTGGCTGAATGCGGAGAAACGTTTCCGTGCCAGATGACTCACTGAGCGTCTCATCGGGGATGGAGAGGTAGAAATGGTCGCCCTTGATCTGCGTCCGATGCTCAGCCAGCGCCCGCTTCTTCAGTGGAGTGAAGCGGGAAATATCAACGTGCGCCGTGATCTCCGCGTCGGGCATGCCGAACTCCTCAATATTGAAGTCTTCGCGGACCCAGGGTACCTGCACTCCCATAGCGGCGAGCTGCTTCAAATACTTGGCAAACGACTCACGCGACCGAGCTGAGTAGTACAGCTTTCGCGGCGCCCAGGGCTCCCCTTGCGCTTGCTCAAAGGCAGCCACGCCCAGTTGGTGCGTTTGCACATGATCGGGATGGCCGTATCCGCCGTCGGTGTCGTAGGTCACCAGGACATCCGGATAGGTATCCCGCATGATGCCCAGAAGTTGGTCCACCGCCTGCTGTAGGGGAACATTCATAAAGGCATCGGAATGCTTGTTTTCCTCGGTGTCGCGCATGCCTGAGTCGCGGTAGCCCAGGAAGTAAATGTCGGTGGCGCCCAGAATGGCGCAAGCACGGCGCGCTTCCTCCTGACGAATCTCACCAAGCCGCGGGATTGCATCAGCCGGATCAAGGTCAGGATCGTGCATCTCACCGGCCTCGCCGTTCGTGGCATAGACCACGACTACGCGATAGCCGGCAGCTGAGTACCGCGCGATGATGCCGCCGGTACTGAATACTTCATCGTCGGGGTGCGCGTGCACCACCATCAAACATGGTTGTCGTTTCATTCGCTGCCTCTCTTCGTCCCTTGCTCACCGACCATACAAGGTTCGGTCGATAGTGTGACCATAGAGAGGTAGGGACCGTACGGCCCCTACCTCACAATATCTCGTTAAAACCGGTGCGGTCCCGGCCCGATCACCGCTAGGCGGTAGCGGTGACTTCCAGATGAGGCTTGATCCGGCCCAAGAGCCGGTCCTTCGGCATGTAGCCGATGAGGCGCTCAACCGGCTGCCCATCCTTAAAGAGGATGAGCGTCGGGATGCTCTGCACGCCGAATTTCTGCATGGTCTTCGGATTCTGATCGACGTCCAGCTTCGTAACTTTCAAACTGTCGGCGTACTCGTCCGAAATGTTCTCGAGAATCGGGGCGATCATGCGGCACGGGCCGCACCACTCCGCCCAAAAATCAACCAGTACTGGTTTATCTGCTTTGACAACCTCGTTCTCAAACGAGGTGTCGGAGACTGCCAGGGGATGTGTCATCGTTAAAACTCCTTGTGTTATCGCTTTCACTTACAAGTATATAGTAACTATCTGTTGTATAGCAATGTGCTATAGTGGCCTATGAGCCCAGTTCCTGAAAGGATGACCACCTGATGTCGGTAGCGACGGTTCAGCGTTCGGTGTGTCCTATCGCCAATGCCGCGCGGTTGCTTGGTGACCGCTGGACATTGGTCATCCTGCGTGATCTTGCGTCTGGTTCTCTCCGTTATTCCGAACTGGCGAACCGGTCAGGTGGTATCAGCCCACGGACCCTGGCCGACCGTCTCCGCCATCTCGAAAGTCAGGGCATGATCCGGCGGGAGTCCTTCCGGGAGATCCCGCCGCGGGTGCAGTACAGTCTGACACCCAAAGGCGAAGCCACTTTACCGGTTATCGAGGCTTTGCGTACCTTTGGCGAGGGCTGGCTATCCCCTGAAGAGCAGGAGTGCTGCTGAAGGCGTAGGGTACAATGCCTCCGCCTGGAGGAACCATTGTCCCACCGCCTCGCGCTACTCGTCCTCGCCTGTCTTCTGTTCACCGGTTGTGGTGGCAGCGCTCATGCTCTGCCGCGGATTCAGCAAAATTACGGTGAATTGCAGTGGGCGGTCGTTGGGGTCACCGACGTACCGACGCTCGATCCGGCTCTAGCCTCCGATCCGACGTCGATTAGCCTCGATTCACTGGTCTACGGCGGGCTTGTACGACTGGATGCCCACTTACGTGTGCGACCGGATGGCGCCGATCGCTGGACCATTGGTCGGGCCGGCACGGTCTACACCTTTCATCTGCGTCCCCACCTGCGCTACCCCGACGGCCGAGCCGTGGAGGCTACCGACTTTGTCGGGGCTCTGCGTCGTGCGCTCGGCCCTGATGAAGCGGCCGGCGCCGCCGCCTTTTACCTCGGAGATATCGCCCGCCAGGGCCCGGGGAATCTACCGTCGGTCACCGCGCCGAACGCGCAGACCGTGCGCATCACCCTGCGTCGTGCAGCGGCGCGGTTCCTCACCGAACTGGCATTCCCCACGTCATTTGTCCCCGATCCGTCACTTCCCGGGCGCTACGGGCCGAACTGGACGGACCACGCTGCGGGTTTTGGGCCGTATCGCGTGGTGTCCTGGAGCCACACTCGATCTCTCGTCCTGCGGCGGAATCAGTACTACTGGGGCGGCAAACCCACCTTTCTCCGCATCAAGATTCACCTCGAATCCGACCATGCGGCACTAGCGGCCTATCGACGAGGCGCGCTAGACCTGATCTCGGGCTTTCCGCCTGGTGAACCGCCATCGGGCAGATCGGCTGGTCTACGCCAAATCCCCGGTCTCGCCCTGGACTATCTGGCGTTCAATACCAACCGTCTGCCGTTTCACCGGCTCAACGCGCGGCGGGCCTTTGCCGCAATCTGGCGTCCCAGCTTGGTGGCGAGCACGCTGGGTAGCTCCGCGTTCGCCGTTACCGGCTTTCTGCCCTCCGCCTTTGATATCCACACCGGCGGATGGCAAGCAGTTCGCCGTCCAATGGGCTACCTCACCCGTTCGCACTATGCGGATCCCAACGCATTTCCATCGGTAGTATTCGCGGTTCCCCGTGACGGCGGTGTCCTGCCCTTGGCTCGCGAATTGGCCAAACGCTGGCAGAGTCAGCTCGGTGTTCTGGTGCAACTCCGTGCCCTCGATCCCTCAACCTACGACCATATCCTCGCCACCAAGGCATTCGATCTCGCTCTGGTGCGCTGGGGCGCGGACTATCCCGATCCGCAGGACTTCCTCGGAACGCAGCTGGGCTCGTCGCCGGACAACATCACCGGCTGGTCCACCGCGCAGTACAACCATGCCCTCTTCTTGGCATCGAGCTACAGCCCACGTGATCCACGCCGCTCTACGCTGTTTCGCCAAGCGGCTTCGCTGGCTTCCCGGAAAATCCCTCTTCTCCCCCTCGACGAGCCCGCCCTCAATGCCATTATCCGACCCGATCTGCGCGAAGTCAACCTGACGCCCCTGGGTGCGATCGCCGGCAAGTGGGTGGGTATCCACTTCTCCTCACGGTAGATTGGAAAGGGAGTGAACGCGTGCCGATTATTCTCAAGTCCCCAGCCGAGATTCGCCAGCTACGCGCCGCCGGTCGGCTGGTGGCGCGGACATACGAACACCTCATGCCCTTTGTCGTGCCGGGAGTCACCGCCCAGGAACTGGACCGGCGGGCCGAACAGTTCATCCGCCGGCATGGTGGCATTCCCATGTATAAGGGCTATCATCCACCCGGCCACACGCCATTCCCCGGCACCATCTGCGTGGCGATCAACAATGTCATCGTGCATGGACCACCGGCGCGCAAGCAGCTATTACGCGAGGGCGATATCGTTGGCATCGACATCGGTGTCATCCTCGATGGATGGGTGGGGGACGCCTGTCGCACGTATGGCGTCGGCGCGGTGGATGAAGCCTCCCAGCGCCTTATGGAGGTGACCCGGCAGTGCCTGCAACTGGGAATCGCCGAAGCGCGGCCCGGCAATCGCCTCGGCGATATCGGCGCCGCCATCCAGCAACATGCGGAAGGCCAGGGATTCTCCGTGGTCCGGGAGTACGGCGGCCACGGCATTGGTCGCGCGCTCTGGGAAGAACCCAGCGTGCTGCACTGGGGCCGGCCCAAAACGGGTCTGAAGCTGCGCACCGGCATGGTATTCACCATTGAGCCAATGATCAACGCCGGAGCGCCGGAGACGCGCCTGCTCAGCGACGGCTGGACCGTGAGCACCGCCGATGGATCCCGCTCAGCGCAGTTTGAAGACAGTATCGCCCTCACCGAGCAGGGAACAGAAATTCTGACGCTTCCATAGAACCGGTACCAGGGATGGCTCGATATCATGAGTCGAAGGCTGGGCGTGTCATGGCTATCGAGATCACCTACGAGACACACTCCACGACCATAGACAACGAGCGCGGAATCGCCACAGGCTGGCTTCCGGGCCAACTCTCTGATATCGGCCGCGAACACGCCCGCGCGTTGGGCGAGCGCCGGCGCGGAGGCGGCATCGCGGCGGTCTTCGTCTCCGATCTGGCGCGCGCCGTGGAGACCGCTAACATCGCCTTCGGCGATAGCGGTATTCCGATCGAGCGGGACGCGCGGCTTCGTGAGTGCAACTACGGCACGCTGAACGGCATGCCGGTTGCCCGGTTGGCTAGCGAGCGCTCTCGCCATATCAACGAGCCCGGGGCAGGTGGGCAGAGCTACCGAGAGGTTGTGGCTCAGACGCGCGACTTCTTGCGCGATCTCGCCGCCAGCCGAGACGGGAGCACTATAGTCATCATCGCCCACTCCGCGAACCGCTGGGCCCTTGACCACCTGTTGGCCGGTATTCCCCTAGAGGAACTGGTGGACACGCCGTTTGCCTGGCAAGAAGGATGGCGCTACATCCTCCCAGCGGGCTGGAGTAGCGAGTGAGATCCGCGGGATCGCGTTCATAACGCTCCAGCCCGGCGCCCCATTGTCACATTCCTCTTCTGTGCTGACCAGTACCTACGGTGCAGATTCCACCTCATCAAGAAATCCGCTGAGCACTTCGCGAAACCGTTCCGGCTCCTCGACGTGCGGCATGTGCGAACTCTCCTCGAACATGGCCCACTGAGCACCCGGAATTCCTCGCTGCACCGCCTGCGCGATGGCGGGTGTCGCTTCGTCATATTTCCCGGAGAGGACGAGGGTAGGAACGTGGATATCGCCGAGGCGATCGACAATATTCCACTCGCGTAATGTGCCGATCACATGGAATTCACTCGGCCCGTTCATGGTGAGGTACACCTCTGGGTTCCGGGCCATAGCATTAAACGTGCGCTGAACGCAGTCTGGCATCGGATCGAGCCGGCACACATGACGCTGGTAGAAGACCTGCATTGCTGACTCGTATTCGGCGCTAGTGGTTGTGCCCGCCGCTTCGTGACGCAGCAGCGTCTCCTGGACCTCGGGGGGCAGGCCGGCACGCAGTCTATTGGCCTCAGCCACCCACTGCACCATGCTTGCCGGTGAATCGGCCACGATCAGACTGGCCAGGCCTTCCGGCTGCGTCAGCGCGTATTCCATGGCAAGCATGCCACCCCAGGATTGACCGAGTAGATGAAAGCGGTTCAGGTTGAGACCCTGACGCACGTTTTGCAATTCACGGATGAACAGATCAACCGTCCACAGCACGGGATCGTGTGGCTGATCGGACTGGCCGTTGCCCAGTTGATCGTAGAGGATGACACGCCGCCCGGTTCGCGCCATCTCATTGAGCGGCTCAAGATAGTCGTGGGTGGCGCCGGGTCCACCATGGAGGCACAGTAAAGGGAGTTTTCCGGCATGTTCGCCAGAGCCGGAGACGCTATACCACACCCGATGTTGGCCAAAAGGCACGT
>JBPCKK010000157.1:0-3440 GCA_051004335.1 Chloroflexota bacterium | reverse complement strand
ATTTCGCGCAATACCTGAACGGCACGATCTGGATCGAAGTGGTGAATTGCCAGGCAGCAGGTGACTACATCAAACGAATCGCCCGGAAAGGGAAGAGCGAGCGCGTCGCCCTCGACGAGGGTCACTTGCTGGTCATGTGTAAACTGCCGCGCTTCCTCCAGAACGTCCGCGCTCACGTCCAAACCGGTGATGGTCAACCGCGTGCCGTGCTGCCGGCTCCAGGCGAGCAACGCCAGCGGAACGTCAGCCGAACCGGTGGCGACATCGAGCAGCGATGCAGTCGGACGCTCGCGCAGAATTGGTCCGAGGCGACGAATAACGCTGGCCTTCCCCCCAAACCAGCGGTTCAGGCGCCGGATGTCCGCCAGGTTGGCCGGCAGGGTGTGACGATGCCGTTCGGGATTGTCCAGCAACTCCAGATCATCGCGCCGCGGAGGCGCGCCCAGCATCATCAATGTCCCATTAGGTCAGCGCAGACGGGTGACGCATCTGCTTCGTCATGATCGGAAGCTCTTTATTCTGTCCCAGAAAAGTCTGCGCCGGCAGAGCCGGGGGGATATGCTTGTTGAACGGGTACCCATTTTTCTGCGCCCACGTCCGGTAAAGCTCTTCGATACTGTTGCAGATGTTGTCCAGAGAGGCGCTCGCATGGAACAGGTTCACGTTGGGATCGATGGTGTCGCGGTGATCAACCTCATCAACCAACGTATAGCAGACGTGTTGCTCCACATGGAAGTTGCGGAGTATCCCTGCGGTGTCATGCCGTTTGTAGGCCTGCTCGTAGCCCCACCAGGCCGGCACCAACTGGTGAAAGGCAGTTGTAACCTGGTGAAAGTCGCGCTGTGAATAAGGCTGCGTTCCGGCGCATCCGGCTAGGGCGACAAGCAAAACTATAAAGGCAAAAACGCGCATGGCAGCACATTCTACCGATTCGACGCAAGGGCAACCCGATGGCAACCGCCGCTACTATGAACGACTAGCGGAACACTATGAGTTGTTCTTTGTCGACTATCAGCGCAATGCCTCCGAGGAGGGTCGGTGGCTCGACAGTGTGCTGCGCGCACGGGGAGTGCGGACGGTGCTCGACGCCTCCTGCGGTACCGGTCGCCAGGCCATCCCGCTGGCCCAACTGGGCTATCAGGTGGACGGCGCCGATCCAAGTCCCCAAATGTTGGCGCGGGCCAAGTTGAACGCCCACGCGGCGGAGGTGCATCTGCCCCTGCACCAACTGGCCTTCCTCGATCTTCCGTCCGCTCTCGCTCGCCGTTTCGATGCGGTCATTACCATGGGCAACGGCCTCTGTCATCAAGACACGGCGGAAGCAATCGACCAAGCTGTCGAAGCACTCCATGCGTGCTGCTACGTCGGCGGAATCTGCCTGGTCGGGATCAAGGACTTCGCCGCGGTGAAACGCGGCGCCAGGCGTTTCCACGGCCACCGCATCATCGAAGAAGACGGGCTGCGCACCATTCTCTTCGAGATCTGGGACATCAAGGAACCACTGTTGGTGTCTACTGCCTTTCTCCTGGAGGAACACCTACCGGATGCGTGGGACACGGTAAGCGCCACCACACGGGAGTACATGCTGATGGCATCGGAGCTGGAGAGAATGGCGCTGCGGTCGGGCTTCGGTAGAGTCGAGCGGCTGGAGCATCCGTCGGAGGCTGTGTTCTTGTTGGAGACGTGAAACCTCGCATTCCCATAATGTCCCTCCTTAGCCAGTTGCATTAAATGAGGTTCGATGCAGGTACCATACAGTGGAATTGTAAGTACGTGCACGAAGTCCGTACCCGCATAGACAAGCTGAAGGAACTTACGAAGTGACCGCACGGGTCAGTATCGATAATGTAGTGGGGGAGCCTCTTGCGAACGATGCGACGTTGGCCGACATCGTCCAGCGGCTGGTCGAGGAACTGCGTCCCGAGCGGATCTACCTGTTCGGTTCCAAAGCGCGGGGTGATGGCGACAGTGATAGCGATTACGATCTCATGGTTATCCTCCCCCACACAGCAGAACCCGGCTATCGATTGGCGAAGCGAGCACATGCCGTCATCTGGGATGTAGGTACGGCTGCCGACATCCTAGTGTGGAGCCGGGAAGCATTCGATGGCCGGCTACACCTGCGAGCGTCTCTCCCTGCCACGATCGTCCGGGAAGGCAGGCTGGTGTATGCCGCTTGATGCGCATCGTGGTGCAGACACGAAGGCGTGGCTTCAGCGGGTAGACGACGATCTACGAGCGGCGAGCGCTTTGGCAGCCGTTAGCGCGTACTCCAATGCTTCTTCAATATCTCCACGCGCACGCAGCGTCTCGCTATACGCTAGGGCCACGTCAGCGTATCGGGTATGAAGGCCGATGCTCTCAAGGGCGGCCAAAGCACGACCGTAGAACGCGTCCGCCTGTTCGGTCTCACTCTGTTGCTCCGCGATTTTCGCCAGAACAACAAGAGCATCGATTGATCCGAGATCCTGATCACTCTGTCCCAGTCGCTGGGATTTTTCGGCTTGTTGCCCCGCTTGCGCTACGTCGCCCAGCCGAAGGAACACGCTTGCAAGAGTGCTCCGCGCGAGCGCTTCAATGTCTGGTGACTGACTCCCCTGTGCACGGTTAACCGCATCAGTCACGGTTGCTAACGCCTGATCGGTATCGCCCAGCTCTTCATAGTGTGACGCCATATTGTTCAATTCATGCGCTGCATTGCGCTCGTTGTGCCGGGCCTCAAAGATCCCCAGGCTGAGGCGCGAGTACCGCAGCGCGGCGCGAAGATCGCCTTTCTGGCGGTGAATGCGGCTAAGCCCGGTATACACGGCGGCGAGGTAATCGAGATCGCGAATCGTGTCAAAGAGTTCCCGGGCGCGGGCATACTGAGCGAGGGCGCTCTCGAGGTCGCCTTGCATATAGTGAACATGGCCGATTGCCACCGTAATCTTGCCCAGCAGGGAGGGATCATCGAGCTGGGACATAGCGTGGTCGTGCGCACGCCGCAAGTAGATCATCGCCTCGTCATAGTTCGTTGCACCCCAAAGAGCCAAGGCCAGGATGTACTGCGCGGACGTGATTTCGCGCACATCCCCATCGCTTTCCGAGAGTGCAACCGCCTCCTCAAGAAGCGGAATGGCTTCACGGGCTCTTCCCAGATTGGTGAGCGCCCAGCCATGAAGCCAGAGCTTGCGCGATCGAAGGTTCGGTGGCTCATCGACCTCAGCTACGATTCGCAGAGCGTCTGATGGTCTTTGCGTTCGGATAGCGGTCTCCGCTTCATCGAGAAGCAATTCGGCCAACGCATCAGTGTCCGTTGCCGTGTCGTTGAGAAAGTAGCTCATAGGCAAATCAAGCCGGTTGGCAACAATGGACAGCGCCTTGAGCGAGATACTGCTTCGGCCGAGTTCGACTGCGCTGAGGAAACCTCGGGTCAGGTCATCGCCGCCGAGCTGCGCCAG
>JBPCKK010000156.1:0-14971 GCA_051004335.1 Chloroflexota bacterium | reverse complement strand
GGATTGACTGCCTTTGGCGGCGAACAACGGTCTGGAGATTTCCGCGGGACGCCGTTGAGTACCAGGACAGCGCGCTGACATAACGTAGTCAGGGTCGGTGTACTGGGAATCTGCGCCCGTGTCCCGTTCACCGCGGCATCTACTATGAACCTTACTTGAGGGGTTCTCACCACCGGTCTGATTCCCTCGCAGCCGCGGAATCTCGCATCCTTGTGGCGCACTTAGAAGGAGCGTTGGCATGACCTACTATCTTCCATCCAGTAACCCGCTCAATCCGGAGCAGCCGGCGTTGGCGGATGCCAAGCCCGACGCCCTCGAGATGGAAGATCTCAAAGTGTTTTGGGGACCTGAGATCTGCCGCCTTGAGTATCTCATTCACCTCCTCGATACCGGTCGTGTGAAGGATGAATACTGGCCGCGCGGCGCGTGATACGGCCTAGCCGCTGGCGGTCAGATCCGGACTGCCGGCCAACGCCGGTCGCGGCTCCGCATCCCGGTCAATGTCCTCATGATGACCGAGATAGTATTGGCGCCACAGGTACCAAATCGGTAGTGCGAGCACGACCACAACAATGGCGGTAAGCTGTGCCTGCTTGAGACCGAGCATCACAATCACGTTATCCCGCCCGAAAAACAGCAGGAACTGGCCAATTGAGTACAGCACGAGCCAGAGGGCGAAAAGCGTTCCTGGCACACGAAAGCGGAACCGCAGGGCGTAAATCAGCACGAGCAGCGCCAGGCTGAAGAGCAGTTCGTAGGCGGCGGCCGGCTGATAGGCCAACGTGTGGCTGGGCACAAAGGTGTTGTTCGGATTCGTGTAGCGCGTCGCCCAGGGTAGCGTGCTCCGGTAGCCGATGATGTCACCGTTCACCAAGTTTCCGATTCGACCGATAGCCTGTGCCAGCGGAATGAAGAGGGCGGCCACGTCGAGTGCTAACGGAAAGCTCACGTGTTTCCAACGGCAGGCGACGAACGCGGTGACGGCTCCCAGGAAGACCGCGCCATAGAAGACCATGCCGCCTTCCCAGGTAGCCAAAATCTTGGCGGGATGCGTCAGGTAGTAGCCCAGATTTGATTGCACAACGTAATACAGCCGCCCGCCAATCAGACAGCCGATTAGCACCGGCCAGAAGATGTCGTACGCCGTATCGCGATCGACACCGCGACGCGCGGCGTACGGCAAAATGAAATACAGCCCGGCGGCGATACCCAATACATACATGACGCCGTACCAGTGAACGGAGATGGGGCCGAGATGGACCAATACGGGATCGATTCCAATGTTTATGACGGATAGGGGCAACGGAATCCGGTCTAGCACAGGGCGTTCCTTGCAAATTCAGATGGGATTTGGGCCAGTCTAGTGGCTTAGTGTCGGCGACGGCGACGGTGACGCCTGCGCGCTGGGTGATGGGGATGGCGTTGGCGTCGCCGTTCCAGACTTCTTGTGTTTCTTGCCGGCAGTCGGGGTGGGAGTTGCCGGTTGGTTACCCACGGTGATAATCGCCTCCGATGGGCGGTAATGCGTAACGAGACTGTCGTGTGTAACGGTTCCGCCATGGTGAGTAATCGAACGCTGAGTGACTACATCGGCGCCGTCCAACGGCCATGCTATTTGCTGCACCTCTCCCGGAGATAGCGATGGATCCTGGCGTTCGATTTGCGGCCCGTGGGGGTATACCTTCTTGACGCGCGAGTGGACCTTCACCGTCCAGCCCAGCTTGGGCCCATAGACGTAGATGTAAAGTTCCTGGCGCAGTGGCTGCACCACGGTCTCGACAAGCAGGGTCTTCCCCGTGGAATTGGCGAAGCGCAGATCCCAGTTTCGACCCGGCGCCACTACAGCGTCCAGCCCGATGGGTGGTTCATAAAACGGCAAACGATTCACGTGGGCATGTCGCTCCTCCAGCGTGAGTCCCGAGGAGTAGAGGGCACGGAGAAACGCGGTTGCCACCTGCTGGATGGCGCCGCCATCGCCAGGCACTAACTGGCCATTCAGGTCCTGCAGGTGGTCGTTATACATGCGGTTGGGCCAGTTCGTGCTGACCAGCGTGTTGAACGAGATGTCCCGCCCGGGATCGAGCAACGTCTGATTCAGCGATTTGGCCACTGCCTGGACATCCTGCAATCGTGTGGGCCCGGCGTTCTGGAAGCTGCTTTCGCCAAAGCCAAGGAGCGTGGTGATGCCGAAACTCGCCGGGTTGGACTGGTCGAACGCCGGCGGATTAATAGTGATGTGGAAGTGCAACCGAGCACCCGGTTTCAGACCTTGCAACACGGGAAGTAGGGCGTGAAGTGCGGAGGTCTGATCGAGGGTTCGGCCGCTGTGCTGCCGCGTGATCACCTGTACTTGGCCGGCATTGAAGGCCAACTTCGCCTCTTGCGACGGACGGTCGACCTGCGCCGCCAGTGATGCCACAAATGAGCGCAGCTTGTCGTAGTCGAAGTTCACCTGAATCGCGGGATGCGTGCGCGCCGTCTGATCCTGGAAGCTGATCATTGGTCCAAATACCGACTGGTTCGTCACCACAACGCGCTTGCCCAGAGCGATGACCGGTGCACGCCGTAGAAAGCGATTGACTGCTCCCGCCACACGATGGGCGTCCGTATTGGTGATTGCCGGTCGGACATAGCGCACCTGCAGGTGTACCGTCTGGGTCGAGAGGCCACCGAGCGCGGCAACCACCTGCTGGACGGCAGCCGATTCATCAAGTCGTGTCCCCGGCTTGCTGCGCAGAACCATCGCGCGGTAGCCACGAACGCTATCCATTTTGAGAGCGGCGTTTATTGGCGGCTGGGAGAGCCCACGCGGTCCGCCCCCAATGGACATAATGTAGTCCTTCAGTTGGCGCTCGTCCAGCGTATAAATGATGGGAACACTATGCGTTATCCCGAATGGGAGCCGATCGATCCACTGCTGCCAGAACTTTCCCTTTCGCCCCACATTCATTGCCGAATGCGCGGTCGCCGTGAACTCGTAGCCCAGTCCGTAGTCACTTTCCTGCGGAGTCCAGGTGTGCGATCCGTACACCAGGCTGACCGGCTGCTTGTGGACTGCCAGGAACTTCGCATTCAAGCGATCTGCCGCCTGTTTCTCCGTAAGGCCGCCGAGCTTCACCTGGTCGACGCGCACGCCGGGAAGAATGACTCCGCGGTACTTGGAGAAGGCATAACTCGAATAGGCGAAGACGAGAATTATCGCGGTGACTCCCACGGCAACCGCGTACGCCAGGATCGTCCAGCGGCTCTCCTTTTTTTGGAGCCGCCGTTGGGCCTGCCGTTCGCCGAAGCTGCGACGGCCGGTAGCAGATCGAATTAACTCCGGACGACGTTCACGTTCAGTGCCTCCAGAGTCCAGCGGCTGTCTCACAAAACTCCCCATGATAGAATCAAGCCCTTTTATGGTAGTCGGGTCGCTGACAGATACACAACGAATGGGAGACGAGAGCATGCTGCGCTACAAGCAGTTTGTCGGTCGCGGTCAAGATCTGGAGGCGGCGGTGAACCGGTGGCTGGAGGCGAATGAGCCTGATGTTACGCAGGTGATCCAGACAGCAGACCCCGAGGGGATGGTGGTCCTCGGCTTTCTCTTTGAGGAGAGCTTTCGCGGACAGGAGATGCGTCTCGCGGAAGAACACGGTGTCGCGCAGCAACCGGCCCCCATGCCCAGCGCGGAAGTCCCGGACACCCCCATCACTGTACCCGTTGAGCCCGGTACACCGCAGGACGAACCTCCGCCGGGTATGTGACCGGACTAGTTTTTTCATCCGGATTGACGGGCTACATCTCTTTGATCCAACGGGCCGCATCACAGGCGTGGTATGTAACGATCATGTCGGCGCCGGCTCGCGCGATAGAGGTAAGGATCTCCAGGACTACCGCTGGTTCATCCAGCCAGCCGGCCCGTGACGCTGCCTTCACCATGGCATACTCCCCGCTGACGTTATAGGCGGCGATGGGCAGGTCACACTGCTCGCGAATCGTTCGCACGATATCGAGATACGCCAGCGCCGGCTTGACCATGACCATATCCGCGCCCTCTTCGATATCGAGCGCTACTTCGCGTCGCGCTTCTCGGGCGTTCGCTGGGTCCACCTGGTACGAGCGGCGGTCACCAAACTGGGGCGCGCAGTCGGCGGCGTCGCGAAACGGGCCATAGAACGTGGATGCGTACTTGGCCGAATATGCAAGGATTGGTGTCTCGGCAAACCCTTGACTGTCGAGTTCGGCACGGATTGCCGCTACTCGCCCGTCCATCATGTCCGACGGAGCGACAATGTCGGCCCCGGCACGTGCCTGACTGGCTGCAGCCCTCGCCAAAAGCTCGAGCGTCGCATCATTGTCGACCTGGCCACCGCGGATCACGCCGCAATGCCCGTGTGTAGTGTATTCATCGAGACAGGTGTCGGTGATGACGGTCAGTTCGGGCGCCTCGGTCTTGATGACGCGAACTGCCTGCTGCACAATGCCGTTCTCCGCCCAGCTTCCCGACCCCTCTTCGTCTTTGCACTCCGGCAGCCCAAAGAGCAGGACTCCCGGAATGCCGGTTGCATAGAGATCATGGCAGAGGCGCGGTAGATCGGCGAGGCCCCAGCGGTACTGGCCAGGCATGGAGTCGATCGGGGATCGTCCCGCCAACCCCGCCTGGATAAAGATCGGGAAGATGAGTGCATCCGCCGAGAGGCGCGTCTCGCGGACTAGCCGGCGGATGCCGGGAGTCCGCCGCAGGCGCCGCGGACGTGTCTCAGGAAAGGCCATGGTGATTCTCGGCTGTGGTCATTGGCCCGTGTGACTCTCAGCCTCTTGCTCAGCGGCCAATTCACCATCGCTCCGCGTCGGAACATCGTACAACTCAGCCGCTTGATCCTCGTTTCCCAGCTCGCTTGCTTTGTCGTGCATCTCCTCGTGAGCCAATTGACCCAAGTCATCCAGTGGTAAATCTTTATCGCGCATCGTGCTCTCCTTTGGCGGTTTCCCGGTCCTATTAGATTCTATTCACTCATTCTGCCTCGGCGAGCTTCCCTCTCGCGCCGACGAGGACTGGACGAAACCCGACGGCATCGCCCGCTACGAGTGTGTACCGCGTGCCTCCGTACAATCCCGACGGGCTGGAGTTTCCCAGGCCACCATGCAGATGACCATACACTACGCACGCGACGTTCGCACCTTCGATAAGTTCTCGGTATGCACTGTCGCCGGCGAGACGATAGAACGGGGGAAAGTGCAGCGCCACGACGGTTGGCAGCGCACGGTCACGCGCATTGAGCGACATACGAAGTCGGATTGTCTCGCGATTGAGCAACTTCGCGTCCTGCTCACTCCAATCAAAGGCGCCAGGCACGGGTGATCCCTTAGTCCCACAAATGTTGAAACCGTCCGCCTGAATGGCATTATTGTGCAGAAGTCGCAGTGAGGAAGGAAGCGCCTTGGCCACTCGACTTGTAGTCTTGCTGGACCACCAGTAGTCGTGATTACCGCGCAGCAGAATTTTCTTGCCGGGCAGAGATTCGAGCAGGGCTAACGTCTCTTCGGCGTCCTCGAGATAGACTGCCCAATCGATATCACCGGCCACGACGACGGTGTCATCCGGCTGGACTGCTCCGACCCAGTGCTTCGCGAGACGGCTGACATGGTCCGACCACTGCTCGCCAAATATATCCATGGGCTTGGAAAGTCTACCGGTTTCCGGATCGCGGCGGGAGGCGTGGATATCCGCAATTGCCCAGAGAGACATGGCTCATCATAGGGGACAGATGAAACCATCTATCCGCCGTTCGCAGATCATGCTTGCCCTGGCGCTGCTCCTAGCCGGTTGGACCGCGTTTCCTCATGCCGGCGCCGCATCTCCTGACCGCGCCAGCAACGGTTTGGTCCTGCTCACCGAACCACAGTCTGGCGAAAAACCGCTAATCCGCGCGATCGATGCCGCCCAGCAGCGGGTCTTCGTAGAATGCTATCTACTCAGCAATCGGCGTATTGTCCGTGCGTTAGAGCGGGCAGAGTCGCAGGGGGTGCAGGTCCTTGTCTTGCTCGAGCGGAAACCAGTCGGTCTGGGGACACAACCGGCGCGCATGGCGGATGAGTTGCATGCGGCCGGCATCGGCGTTCGCTGGACCTCTTCACGCTTCGCCCTTACGCACGCCAAATTCATGGTGCTGGATGACCGGGTCGCCGTCATTTCCACCGCCAACTTCTCGGCAGCTGGTTTTCACACTGACCGTGATTTTGTCGCGATGGACTACCGACTGGCTGATGCGCGACAGCTCTCCAACATTTTCCGCGCGGACTGGGACCGCATCCATCCGGCCTTTGAAGACCCCGCCCTCATCGTCGCTCCTGTTTACGCCCGTGGGGACGTGGACGGACTCATACTCGGGGCCCGACGTAGCGTGGATGTATATGCGGAGGAAGTGGTCGATGCAACAGTGGAGTCGCTCCTCATTGCCCGAGCCAAACAGCACGTCCGGGTTCGCGTTCTGCTTCCTCCCGGAGCTTCGATACCCGCTGTTCAGCTCCTCACCGGCCAGGGTGTGCTGGTTCGGACGCTGAACGCTCCCTATATCCACGCCAAGGCACTCATTGTTGACCACATGCGCGGCTACATCGGCTCGGAGAACCTCAGCACGCAGTCGCTTGACCGCAACCGCGAGGTGGGCATCTGGCTTGGCACCGGCGGACTATCGACGGTAGAACGTCGGTTCAACGCCGACTGGATGAGGGCAATACCCGTCGTTGGCAGTCGGGTTCGCGGCTAGGTACGGTGCTCAGGCACGAAGCAGCATCCCGTCGAGAGTGCGCTGCCGCAGGGACGTTGCTCCTGCCTTCGTCCGCCTTGGCGCCGAGCACCAGCATGCCGCGCAGGGGGAATGCCCTCTGATCATGCCCTCGCGCATGGGTCGAGCATCGAGCGAATGAGGAGGGTGCCTCGGCAAGGAACAGGCCAGGCGGACGCAGACGGGAGCAACGTACCTACCCCATCCGATTCGCCTTTCGTTGGCAATTCGACAGCCTTGCAGGATCACGGTGTATGATGATTGGGCTTTGCGTGCCCGAGATTCGCATTCGCTACACTCTTGAGCACTGAGGAGCCAACGTGACAAGTCTTGTCGTAGGATCGGTCGCCCTGGACACTGTGGAAACGCCGTTTGGGCGCGTGGAAAATGCCCTGGGTGGAACCGCGGTTTTCTTTTCTCTCGCCGCAAGCTTGTTCACTGAGGTCCAATTGGTGGGCGTGGTAGGCGATGACTTTCCCACTGATGCGATCGACCAGCTTCGTGGACGCGGGGTGGATGTGGCGGGGCTTCAGCGCCGCACGGGTGAGACATTTCGTTGGGTGGGCGAGTACGACTACGACATGAACGTGGCCCACACGTTGGACACGCGTCTCAACGTGTTTGAGAGCTTCCAGCCGACTATCCCCGAGCATTACCGCGACGCCCAGTACGTCTTTTTGGGCAATATCGATCCAACGCTGCAATTGGAAGTGATGCAGCAGGTCCGCAAGCCCGCACTCACCGCGCTGGACACCATGAACTTTTGGATCGAGGGCAAGAAGGCAGCGCTTACCGACGTCCTCCGCCGGGTCGATGCGGTGCTGATCAATGAAGGCGAAATCCGGGAATATACCGGTTGCTACAACATATTGCAGGCGGCACGTGCCCTGCAGGAAGCGGGTCCCCGCCACGTGGTAGTCAAGCGGGGGGAGTACGGAGCAGTTCTCTTCTCCGGTGACGAGGTGTTCCTCGCCCCGGCGTTTCCTACCTTCGAAGTTCGCGACACCACCGGAGCCGGCGACAGTTTCGCCGGCGGCTTTATCGGTTACCTTGATAGTTGTGGGCGACTGGATGCGGAAGCCCTGCGAACCGCTGTCGTCTTTGGGACAGTGGTTGCCAGCTTCGCCGTGGAAGACTTTAGCGTACGAGGATTACTGCGGGCGACACGAGAGAATCTCCATGAGCGGTTCAATCGCCTAGCCGAAATCACGCATATCGACGTGCCCGCGTCGGCGGTACGTCAATTGGTTAGTTAACACAGGAGCATGAACATGGTACAGACCGAATTATCCCGGAAGGGCGACGTAAGAGACTTCAAACTGGCCGATCGCGGCAAGGTTCGCATCGAATGGGCTGACGGCACGATGCCGGTCCTCCGCATGATTCGTGAACGATTTCACGACGAGCAACCACTGGCCGGTATGCGTATTGCCGCCTGTTTGCATGTAACCACCGAGACCGCCAATTTGGCCCGGACGCTGAAAGCCGGTGGCGCCGAAGTGTTCCTCTGTGCCTCCAATCCACTCAGCACGCAGGACGACGTTGCCGCCGCGCTGAACGTGCATTACGAAATCCCTACCTTCGCCATCAAGGGAGAAGATCGAGATACATATTTCGGTCATATCGACGCCGTGTTGGACTCGGAGCCACAAGTGACGATGGACGACGGCAATGACCTGGTCACGCGCATCCATCAGGACCGTCGCGAACTCCTAGCTAATATATTCGGCGGCACCGAGGACACCACCAACGGGGTGGTTCGCCTCCAGAGCATGCAGGCTGACGGGGCGCTGGCCTACCCGGTGATCGCCGTCAACGAGGCCGACACCAAGCACATGTTCGACAACCGCTACGGCACCGGCCAGAGCACGATTGATGGTCTCCTCCGGGCTACCAACATGCTCCTCGCCGGCAAACGCGCGGTGGTGGCCGGCTATGGGTGGTGCGGTCGAGGCCTGGCCAGCAGGCTCTCCGGTCTGGGCGCCAATGTTATTGTCACCGAGATCAATCCGACGCGAGCACTCGAAGCCGCCATGGACGGCTTTCTTGTCATGTCCATGGAAGAGGCGGCGAAGGTTGCCGACGTAATCATCACGGTAACCGGTAATCTGTACGTCCTCGATGCTCGCCACTTCGGTCTGATGAAGGACGGCGTGGTCATCGCCAACAGCGGCCACTTTAACGACGAGATAAACATTCCGGCTTTGGCGGACGCCTCCTCCAGCCGGCGCGTGCTGCGCGACTTCGTTGAGGAGTATGTGCTCGACGGCAAGCGTATTAACCTGCTGGCCGACGGACGGCTGCTTAACCTCTCCGCCGCCGAGGGCCATCCCGCCGCCGTCATGGATATGAGCTTCGCCAATCAGGCGCTCTCCGCCGAGTACCTGCAACAAAACAAGGGACAGATGGAGATCGGCGTCTACGTGGTTCCTCCCGAAATCGACAAGGAGATCGCCCGCCTCAAGTTGGCCTCCATGGGCATCACCATCGACACCCTCACGCCGGCGCAGGAAGCCTACATGAGTTCCTGGCAGTCCGGCACCTAAACAACTTCCCGCGTCATCCACCTGCCCCCCGACACCATGGTGTCGGGGGGTGACTATTTTGTGACGACCTGTAGAATCGCGGAGATAACTCACCCGGTTAGGGCAGGAGGCATGTCATCACCGTGACACAGGAACCCAACCCGATCAAGTTCGGCACCGACGGTTGGCGGGGAGCCGTCGCCGACGTCTATACATTCGCCAACGTCCGCATCGTGGCCCAGGCCACGGCGAATTACCTGAAATCCAAAGGGCAAAACGAGGATGGCCTTGTCGTCGGCTACGACATGCGGTTCGCCTCCGAATTCTTCGCCGCCGCCGTCGCCGAAGTGCTGGCCGCCAACGGAATCCACGTCCTGCTCACCGAGCACGCCGCGCCTACTCCCGCGGTGTCCTACTCCATCCTCACCCACCACGCCGCCGGCGCCGCCGTCATCACCGCCAGCCACAATCCCTGGACGGATAACGGCTACAAGTACAAGCCGGAATACGCCGGTTCCGCCGATCCCAAGACGATCGCCGCAATCGAAGAACAGGTTGACGAACTGTACGGACAGGATAAGGTACAGCGCCAGCCAGTCGCCGAAGCCGTGCAGCAAGGCAAGGTCGAATACTTTGACGCCAAGCCGGACTATATAAAACGCCTGGGTGAGTTGATCGACCTTGACCGCCTCCGCAAGTCTTCGCTCAAAGTGGTGGCCGACCCGATGTACGGCGCAGCCATTGGCTACTTTCCGTCACTTATCGGCGGAGGCTCACTGCAACTTAGGGAAATCAACGCCGAACGCAATCCCTACTTTGGGGGAATCAACCCGGAACCGATAGCCGTAAATCTGGGCAAGCTCATGCATGATGTCCCGGCGAGTGGCGCCGACGTCGGCGTTGCCGTGGACGGTGATGCCGACCGCGTGGGGCTGGTCGATGAGAAGGGGCAGTTCATCAATCAACTGCTGGTCTACGGCCTCCTCATCATGTACCTCTTGGAAAAGAAAGGGTGGCGCGGACCTATCGTCAAGTCGGTGAGCACTACATCCATGGCCAATCGACTGGGCGAAAAGTTCGGTGTCCCCGTCATTGAGACGCCCGTGGGATTCAAATATATCGGGCCGAAGATGCAAGAGAACGACGCGATGATCGGTGGCGAGGAAAGCGGCGGGTACGCCTTTCGTGGACACATTCCCGAGCGCGATGGAAGCCTTGCCGGGCTCTACCTACTCGACATGGTCCTGGACTACGGCATGCCGGTTTCGGAGATCGTCGAGTATCTACAGAAGACCGCCGGACCGTCGTACTACGAGCGTATCGACGCCCGCTTTCCCGAGGAGCGCCGCGAGGAGATCATCGGACGCTTTCAGGGCGAGCACCCCGCCGAGATTGCCGGCCAAAAGGTGGACCACGTTCAGACAATCGACGGGTTTAAGTATTTCCTGGCTGATGGAAGCTGGCTCCTCGTTCGCGCCTCCGGTACCGAGCCGCTCATCCGTTTCTATACGGAGGCAAGCAGCCCCGAGATGGCACAACGAATCCTCAAGGCAGGTCAGGAGATGGCTGGCTTGCCCTAACGGGCGTTAGTTCGCCGTCTCTCGTCCCCTCGGTCGGAAATACAACCGAATCGGCGTGCCGAAAAACCCAAACCGCTCGCGCAACCGGTTCTCCAGAAACCGCTTGAATCCGAAGTGAACCAGCTCGGGGTCATTCACCTTGAAGACGAAGGTAGGTGGATCGATGCCCACCTGGGTTACATAAAATACCTTGAGTATTCGGCCGCGGGTCGAGGGCGGCTGGTGCTCGGCCAGCGACCGCTGCAGTGCATCATTCAGCACACCGGTAGAAATGCGCTTGCGCCGTTCCTCTCCGATGGAGAGGGCAACTTCGAGTACCTGTTCGATGCGCTGCCCGGTCACCGCCGAGATGAAAATGATGGGCACGTAGGGCATGAAGTGGAACTGCGTGCGCAGCATTCGTTCGTATTCGGACATAGTGTGCGAATCTTTCGGAATCAGATCCCACTTGTTGACCGCGACCACCAGACCCTTGGCCTGCTCCTGCACGAATCCGGCGACATGGGCATCCTGCGCCGCTACTGGTTCGGTGGCATCGACCACGAGCACGACCACATCGGCCCGATCCACCGCGCGGAAAGCGCGCAGGACGCTGTACTGTTCCAGTCCCCGCATGATCTTCCCCGGCCGGCGTATACCGGCGGTATCGACCAGCACAATTGGTTGGTCCTTGAACAGAACACTCGTATCTATAGCGTCGCGCGTGGTTCCGGGGACGGGAGACACAATGGTGCGCTTGGTACCGGTGAGGGCATTCACCAGAGATGACTTGCCGACGTTTGGGCGGCCGACGATGGCAACGCGTATTGCCGCGTCCTCGCTCTCTTCCTGCTCTTCCGGCGGCGGCAGGTGGTCAACAACGGCATCCAGGAGGTCGCCGGTATTGAGGCCGCGCAACGCCGAAACGGCCAATGGATCGCCGAGGCCTAAGGCATGGAACTCGGCGGCGTGCATTTCTTGGCGGACATTGTCCGCCTTATTGACCACCAGCAGAACCGGCTTTCCTGAGCGCCGCAGCATATCGGCAATGTCCTCGTCACCGGGAAGCAAGCCCGATCGCTGATCAACCATGAACAGCACGACGTCGGCCTGTTCGATAGCCACCTGGGCCTGCTCGAACACGCTCTCCGGCACGTCCTCTTCGGCGTCCGGCACTATACCGCCGGTATCGGCTACCGCGATGTCACGTCCCGCCCAGTCGAACTCTCCATAGAGCCGATCCCGCGTAGTGCCCGGTACGTCTTCAACGATTGCAGTGCGCTGGCCGACCAGACGATTGAATAGGGTGGATTTGCCCACGTTGGGGCGCCCGACTAGGGCGACAAGTGGTTTGCTCAAAGCCTGAAGGTTCCTCTCCGTATACACATGACCGATCTCACCGCTCTTGTGCAGAATGAGATGAGCAGACGCCGGCTGCCAGGTAACGGCTAATGATGTCCATTGCCGCGCCTATAACCTGCTCCGCACTCTGATTATCGGTTACCAGTGCTAGCGCGTCGTCAGCGGGCCGGAGGGGAGATTCCGGGCGACTCGAATCATATCGATCGCGTTCGCGTAATTGTTCGGTGAGATCGGCTGAAGAACCAGCATGCTGGCCATCGGCACGCTCATTGAGTCGTCGCCGGACGCGCTCCTCCGGCGATGCCGTGATCCAGAATTTGAGCGCCGCCGGCAAGACGACTGTACCGATGTCGCGCCCCACCATAACGGTGCACCCCTGGGCCGCAAGGTCGCGCTGCCGGCTCACCAGGACGGCGCGCAACTCGGGATGTGCCGAGACGGTCGATACATTCGCGTCAATCTCGGGCGACCGGAGCAGCGGTCCCGGCTCAAGGCCATCGATCAGAAATCGCTCGCCCAGGCGCCCAGCGAAATCAAAGTGCAGACGAGTGGCCACGGCGGCCAGCGCCTCTCCATCCGCGAGAGAAACTCCCTGCTCTTGAGCTTGCCAAGTCACCGCACGATACATCAGTCCGGTGTCGACGTAGGTGCAGGAAAGAGAGTTCGCGATGCCAAAACCCACGGTGGACTTACCGGCACCCGCCGGGCCATCAATGGCGATCTGCAATCGGCGGTCATGTGCCGCTGCCTGCAGATCGTCGTGCATGCTCCCTGATGCCCTCCACTTCGTCCTGAGTCAAATTACGCTGCTGTCCAGCCGCCAGATCGCCGAGTTCGATGGCCCCAATTCGTATTCGGGTGAGATACAGCGCCGGGAAACCCACAGTTGCAGCCATCAACCGTATCTGACGTTTCTTACCTTCAATCACGGTAACAGATAGATGGGCATTTTCAGCCAGTGGACGCACCAGGCCCACTCGAGCCGGCGAAGTCAGCGTGCCGTCCGGCAAGCGCACACCATCGCGCAATCGCTGCAGCACACTCTCCGGCGGTATCCCGCGCACCATCAGCTCATATTCCTTCTCGACACCATAACGTGGGTGGGTGACCAGATTGGCCCACTCGCCGTCATTGGTCAACAGAAGTAGTCCGGTTGTTTCTCGATCAAGTCTGCCTACGGGAAAAATGCGCTCGGGAAAATCAACCAACTCGGCCACTGTGTGTTCTCCGTGCGTCGACCGCGTGCTCGTTACCACGCCGGCCGGCTTGTTCAGCGCGAGATAGACCAATTCATGCTCACTCGCCAGTGGCCGGCCGTCGACGGCGATTGTATCGCGCCCGACGGAGATACGCTGGCCCACTACCGCCGGCACGCCGTTCACTGTCACCCGCTCAGCGGCGATCAATTCCTCCGCCTTTCGGCGCGAGGCGACGCCGCTCGCCGCCAGAACCTTCTGAATACGCTCCGCGGTCATGCCAGATCTCTTTCTTACTACGCTGACTCGAATGTAGCGCGGGCCACCGTGTCCGCGCCACCGGCCCACAAACTCGTTCCTTCCAACAAATGGCGCCAGGCACGGCGGCGACCAGATGCTGAACATGTTCGGGGACAGGGAACATGCACGCGCCGACCACACGGACGCGGCGGTCCGCGCTACATGTAGCCGCCCCACGGCGTGGCACACTCTATCAGGCTTTCGGTCTTGACGGTGGAATATAGACCACCGTCGTCACAACCGAAAGTACTGACAACGGGAGGTACAGTGTGAGTGGAATCGACGATATCGTCGAGGAGATAACTAAGCAACTGCGCGTCAAGAACGAAGCGAGAGACCGAGCCCTTGTCGAGTCGCGCCAAATTGTGCGCCATGCCGCCAATGCCATTCGCGCCCTCCATCGTGGAGAGCACAATACCGCCGCCCGACATCTTGAAGACGGGAGAGCGATGGTCGCCGCCACGCAGAGGGATCTCGCCGACCACCCCGACATTTATTGGGCCGGATATGTTCAGGACGCCCAGAAAGAATTTGCCGAGGCCAACCTCGTGGACGCCATGATCCGTGGCACGACGATTCCCTCCGCTGACCGGCTATCAGTGGAACGAGCGCCGTACCTCAACGGCATGGCCGAAGCCGCCAGCGAAATGCGACGTTACGTGCTCGATATCATTCGTTCCGGAGTCCAAGAAGACATGATTACCGCAGAGCGTGTCCTCGGCATCATGGATGACGTGTACACAAGTCTCATCACCGTTGACCTGCCCGATGGCATCACCGGCGGATTGCGGCGCACCGTTGATGCCCTGCGTGCCGTACTAGAGCGAACGCGAGGCGATCTGACGATCAGCATGAGGCAATCTGAACTGGCGCGTGCCCTGCGCGAAGTCGCGGAGAGGGCTCTGTAACTGTCCTGGTTTCCACATTGTCCAATCCTTGGATCGCAGGCAAGCGAATTCGTACAAGCGCTTGTTTTCATTATGTTGCCTACAGTCGTCCCACGGTCACCCGATCATCGCGCTGGTACTTACTGCGGACACGCATCCGTAGGGACGTTTCTCCTGTCTGCGTCCGCCTGGGCGCTGAAGATTCACGATGCTACCCAGAGGGTTGTGGTTCAATGTGCGGGCCCTCTCGGAGGTGGACCAACAGACAGAAATGGATATCTCGGTGGGGAACATCGAAGGCGGACGCAGACGGGAGCAACGTCCCTACGTCAGTATCGTCAGGTGGGGCGGTCGGTCGTTCATCGGCCG
>JBPCKK010000155.1:0-8258 GCA_051004335.1 Chloroflexota bacterium | reverse complement strand
TGGGCGATCGGCTGGGCGGTAAAGAGACTGGGCACAGTGACTATCACTTGCGTAGCCTCAAAGAGCAGGGAAAGATCAGCCACGATCCCAAAAAAAGCCGCGGCATCGCGCTGATTGGCGGGAATCTAGAACGGACGGACTCGCTCAATGGGCGAAAGCATCTGGTGGCAATTGTCGGCACAATCGCCGCCGGCCGGCCCATTGAGGCAGTCCTGGAACGCGACCAGCACGTCGAGGTCTCCGGACTAGCCGAGGATAATCACTTCGCCTTGCGAGTGCGGGGCAAATCCATGATCGAGGACCTGATTGACGACGGCGATGTCGTCGTCTGTCGACGCCAAAACTACGCGAACAACGGGGACACGGTAGTCGCTCTGATTACCAGTGGCCCCAGTGAGACCGGCGAAGCAACACTCAAACGTTTCTATCGGGAAAATGACCGGATTCGTCTAGAACCGCGTAACCCCACGATGGATCCGATCTACGTCCTGCCTGAGGATCTCCTGATTCAGGGCAAGGTAGTTACCGTCATTCGCGAGCTGTAACCCCGCGAAACAGGCAAAACGAGGGGCCTCCCTAGGTGGGAGGCCCCTCGTTTTGTCAGTAGCGGTTACCGAAGGGATGAAGGCAGGATATCAAGCTGATCCCGGTACTTGGCAACGGTGCGACGAGCAACTGAATAGCCATGGTCCTTTAACCGGCCAGCAATCTCCTGATCAGTAAGCGGGCGCTCCTCGCTCGAAATCATACCTTTGATAATGTCCTTTACGCTCAATGACGCGGTGAAAAAGTTACTGAATGGCACCACCTCGCCGCTGGGCAGCATTACATATTTCGCCGCGGTGGCTCGGCTGACGGTGGACTCGTGGATACCGGTCTGATCAGCCAGCATGGCTCGCGTGAGCGGCTTGAGATGGCGGATGCCGTGTTCTAAAAACTCTCTCTGATGTTCAACCAGGTAGTTGGTGATCTTTTGGATTGTTTGGCGCCGTTGATTGATGTTGGCAATGAACATTTTGGCTCGCGACACGTAATGCTGAATGTGCTCGCGTTCCTCCTCGGAATACCGCTCGGTATTGCTATTCACCTGGGACAGCAACTGCTGGTACATCGAATTGATCGAGAGACCGAACCGCCGGGATTCAATGACCTCGACCTCGAAACCGCGCTCACCCTTGGTGATGAGCACGTCGGGCAAGATATATCCCTGAGTCGGACGTGGACCACTACGCGTCGGCACGCCCTCCGAGCCTTGGGCGGGATGCGGGTTGAGCATGGACTTGATAAAGTCCCAGGCACGTTCCACCTCGGGCACGTCGACATGTAGATCCTGCGCAATTCGACTGAACTTGTGCTTGCCCAAATCCTCCAGATGGTCGCGTACCAACGGTACAGCCAAGGGATCAGCTACTCCCTTCGCCTCGAGATACCCAAGCTGGATGATCATGCATTCGCGCACGTCACGGGCGCCGATGCCTGGTGGGTCGAGAGTCTGGAGGTAGCCAATGACCTCCTCGACCTTTTCAGGGGTCACGTCGAACTGTGTACAGACCTCGTAGGTATAACAACGCAGGTAGCCGTCGGAGTCCAGACTACCCACTAAATACTCAGCGATCGGCATGTCCTCGGCATCAACCATGGCGCCGAGGTCAATGAGTAGTTTCTCTTGGAGGGTCACCTGGGCGGCGACCAGAGTCAGGGGATCAAACTCCTCATCGCGTGTCACCGCGGAGGAGTTCCAGGCAAGGTTATCGAGATACTGTTCGGTGGGATCATTGAGCTGGGCGTCCTCGTCGTTCTTTCGCGAGCATCGAGGACACTTCTCGCCTTCCACCGGCTGCCCGCACGTGGGGCAAACCGATACATCCACCATGTCGAGCGCTGGATTGTCACCCAACTCATTGGAGATGGTTTCCTGCAATGCCTGGGAAGACAACTCGAGGATGTGGTTCGCGGCAATCAGACGCGGCGATACTCGATTAAGCAACACCTGGGTGCCTTCTTGACTCATCTCCATGGAGTTACAGCTCCTCTGAACTACTCAGCGTGGCCATTGAAGCCACGGAGTCGCCCTTATTCAAGCGCATGACGATCACACCCTGGGTTGCTCGCCCCGTCTGGCGAATGCTCTTCACTTCAGTCCGCGTTACCAGCCCCTGCACCGACATCATGATGACCTCGGCATCGGCCACATCAACTACCCGTGCACCCACAACAGGGCCTGTCTTGGGCGACAGCTTGATCGCCGTCGAGCCCTGGCCCCCACGCCGTTGAATCTTGTACTCGGCGAGCGGCGCCCGCTTCCCGAAGCCCTTTTCAGTCACCGCCAGCAGATGGGTGCAGCCGCTCCCCACCAAGTCCATACGGATCACCGTGTCATCCGCACGCAGCTTGATCCCCTTGACTCCCGCTGCTTCACGGCCCATCGATCGCACCTGCTCCTGATCGAAGCGGATGAAGTATCCCTGTCGGGTCATGAGCATCACATCCTCGTCGCCATTGGCCACGTCGACCCACGCCAACTCATCGTTGTCGTCCAATGTAATAGCGCGCAAACCATTACGGCGCACGTTGCGGAAGGCATCCAGTGGAGTACGCTTGACGGTGCCGTGCGTGGTGGCCATGACGAGATAGCCCTCGGTGCGCCCATGGGGCACGGTGAGCACGGACTGGACCGACTCATTCGGATCGAGTTGCACGAGATTCACTACCGGAGTTCCCTTCGCCTGCCGGCTGGCATCGGGCACGTCATACACACGTAGGTGGAAGACACGCCCTCTGTTAGTGAAGAAGAACATGCTGTCGTGCGAGTTGGTCACGAAGATCCGCTCAACCGCGTCGGCGTCGCGGGCCACCATCCCAATGATGCCCTTCCCGCCGCGCCGCTGTGGCTGATACGTCGCGCTGGGTACGCGCTTGACGTATCCTCGGCGGGTCATCGTGACCACCACCTGCTCGTCCGGGATCAGGTCTTCCTCACTGAACTCGCCCAGTTCTTGAGCAATGATGCGGGTACGACGCTCATCGCCGTACTTGTCACGTAGTTCTTTCAGCTCATCCTTGATCAGCGCATCGATCTTTTTAGTGTTGGCCAGCAGATCTTCCAGACGGGCAATCGTCTTGATAATTTGCGCGTACTCGTCCAGAATCTTCTGCCGCTCAAGAGCAGCAAGGCGGGCCAGCGGGATCGCGAGAATCGCCTTGGCTTGCACCTCGGTGAGGGTGAAGCCG
Organism: Chloroflexota bacterium; assembly: GCA_051004335.1. GTDB lineage: Bacteria > Chloroflexota > UBA5177 > UBA5177 > UBA5177 > CAVSUG01. The sequence continues at coordinate 5,027 of JBPCKK010000155.1, read as the reverse complement.
GCCATCAAATCTTTCTGGGCAGTCTCCTGGGTTCGCGACGCGCGAATCGTGGCAATTACCTTATCTAGGTTGTCCAGCAGGATCTTGAGACCCTCGAGAATGTGCGCTCGCTCACGGGCGCGCTCCAGCTCGAATTCAGTGCGCCGGCGAATCACCAGGCGGCGGTGGGCCAGGAAGTGCCGTAGGATCATGTCTAGACTCAGAACCTGCGGCTGGTTATCCACCAGCGCCAGCATGTTGATCGAATAACTTGCCTGAAGTTGGGTGTGCTTGAATAGCTGATTGACTACCGATTTCGGCTGCGCCTCGCGCTTGAATTCAATCACGACGCGCATACCGCGACGATCCGACTCGTCCCGCAGGTCGGATATGCCGGTGATCTTTTTCTCGTGAACCAGATCGGCGATGCGCTCTAGCAGCGTGGACTTGTTGGTCTGATACGGCAGTTCGGTCACCACCATGGCATACCGGCCTCCGCGAATCTCCTCGAGTTCGTATACCGCGCGCACGATAATGCGACCATGCCCAGTGCCATATGCATGGTCGATGCCTTCGCGGCCGAGTATAATGCCGCCGGTCGGAAAGTCTGGACCCTTGACGAACTCAGCCAGGTCGCTATTCAGGGCATCGGGATGATCGAGCAAATGGCCGACCGCATCGCACACTTCACGGAGATTGTGCGGAGGGATATTGGTCGCCATACCGACAGCGATACCGGTCGCCCCATTGACCAAGAGATTCGGCAGGCGAGCCGGCAACGAGACGGGCTGCTGTTCGCGTCCATCGTAATTTGGTTCCCAGTCGACCGTGTTCTTGTCAATGTCGGCCAGCATCTCGTCAGTGATGTTCATCATGCGGCACTCGGTGTAGCGCATTGCCGCAGCGGAATCACCATCGATTGAGCCGAAATTACCCTGACCATCGATCAGTGGATACCGCAAGTTGAAGTCTTGCGCCAGGCGAACCAATGTATCGTATACCGATGCATCGCCGTGTGGGTGATACTTAGCCAACACCTCACCGACAACCGCCGCGCTCTTGCGGTATCCGGTGCGTGCGGTCAAGCCCAAATCATGCATGGCATACAGGACACGCCGATGCACCGGCTTGAGTCCGTCGCGCACATCCGGAAGCGCGCGCGAGACAATGACGCTCATGGCATAATCGAGATACGACTCGCGCATCTCTTGTTCGATATTTACGGCACTAACACGGTCGGCAGCGGCGTTATCCATCCAGTTTGTCCCCTTGTCCTCCCCGAAACATGTACAAAATTACCTTAAAGTATAACGCTTTTTCGCAAACTCTGTCAACCTATTCATCGCGACCAAACACGTGTAAACGCTATACCATCGTTGCAATCCCGCACTCGTACTCACGGCACTTTCACTATGCTCCTTTCATTGAAAATCACGGCGCACGGATATATGGCAAGTCCTTGGTGGGACCAAAATCGAGCCTGGTTCGACCACGCGGAACACGGCGATAGTTGTGGGACCTTCCGATAGAGAGATATACTTTGCGCGTTAGTGACGCCATCTATGGACGATGATCTCGTTCTTCTCACCTCTTACTTCAACCTAGCAAACTCCCGCAGGCAGGACACTGCTGACACATTCCGGGTTGATCCGGCGCTGCCCTCCGCAACGTCTCCAAGTGGCGCCGCTGCCCTGTATGTGGTTACCGAATCATCCACCGGCGGCAACATGGGTCCGCGCGCTCGGCGCCTCGCCGCCGACACTATTGCCTGGGAGTATTCCGCCCGGGGCGAGGACGCACCCGCTCCCCGCCTGAAAGCAGCGCTCCGCGCCGCCCACGAAGCACTCCACGGTGAATATGATGGGCACGTGTCCGTAGGCGCAAGCGTAATCGCGGTTGAAGGCACAACTGTCTATCTGGCCCAAGCCGCTCCTGCTCAGGTCTATGTCCTCCATGATGGCAGTCTGCACTCCATTCCCGCGGACGTCAAAGACTCCTTGCCATTTTCTCGCGCACTCGGGGGAAACGCGGGTCCGCAACTCTTTGTCTTTCGCGATGAGATCGCCGCTGGTGATGTACTTTCCCTGTGCTCTAGCTGGTTTCACCGCAGCGCGGACCCCGAGGATCTGCGCGAGTGCTTCAGTCAGGAGAGCGCCGATGACATCGCCGCCTCGCTGTATGAGCTGGCCCAACAAGGGAACATTCGAGACGCTTGCGCCATTGTGATCGAAGCGGCCCACGCGTCCGAATTGGAGACTCTCCCGGGCCATCGCTCCGAGGGCTTTATGGAGCAAGTGGACGGCGCGGTACAGACTCTGACCAGAGTCGGCCGAATGGTGTTGGCGGAGTTGCGCCCAACACCCACGGATCGGCGTGAGGCTGTACCGTCGGACGCGGCCACGCACACCCCAATAGGAGCCCGACGATCGCCTGAAGCAGCTACCATACTCGATGATCAAGCCACGTCTGAGATTCCCAGCGTTCCGTCGCTCGACGAAGGGGCACGCGGGCGATCCTGGAATCCCGACGATACTGCCACCTGGGATCTGAGCGATCTGCAGGTTACCGAGCCGCCCAAAACACGGGAACACCCAACCGAAGAGACGCCGGTTGTCCTTCCTGAATGCGACCCACCGGACCCAGCGCGTGAGCCGATGTCTGCTCCCTACCTTCCTGGTCTTGACAATGATGGAGTTACATACACTAACGAGATGGCCGAGAACGACCAGGGAGACGGAGTCGCCGCGCCCTTGGAGGAAACGGAAAAACTCCATCGATCCGGCGCGAGGCCCGCCCGCAAATACGAGGCATCGCCAGAGTTAGACACGGAAGCAGAGCGGCATGAACCGGAATCACAGGAGCCGCGATCCGAGATGGAAGAGGTCAATGCCCGGCTCCACCATGACATGGACATGAGTAGTGTCATTCCTCCGGTGCAAGCCTTCCCCGATCCCGGAACAGAGCCGTCACGAATTTACGCTACGAGCAAGGACATTCAAGCAGTTAATCGACGCCCTCGCCGATTCGGCGGTGTAAGCCGGGACGCCGACTCCGGGGCGCACGTCCTGCGACCCGGTTCTAAGGACATCGATTTGCGCCAACCGGTCCGCCAGTCTGCGCCATCTGCTGTCGTTTGGCTGAGTGCGGCCGTCGTCCTGGCATTTGCCGTGATCGCGGGCGCGCTCTTCCTTCGCAGCCACCGGCACACGGTCGCCGCGGTTTCGTATCCCCATAAGGCGCGACACAATATCACGCTGGCATTGGCAGCGAAACTGCCGAGCGCACGAAACAAATATCTGTCACTGGCCGCACAGGATATCGTGCTGGCGCGGTCGAACGGGGACAGCAAGGCGGACATCCAGAGTCTCCAAGCCCGGCTTTTTGCGGCGTCGGATACGATCTACCACGTCACGCGCGAGAACTCTCCGGTCGTGGTTGCCACCTTCACCCAGCCAACTCAGTTGGCGATGAGTCCAGATGCGGTTTACGTTTTGGATACCGCAAAGAAGCAGGTATTCTCCGTTACGCCAAACACCAACTCCAGTCCGACGGTGATCGTCCAGGCCGGCGAGGTCGATAATAACCTGACCTTCGACATACCCACGCAGCTTGCCACCAGTGGCAGTACGTCGCTTGTGTTGGATGAGCACAATACTTTGGTTCGGGCCATCGGTACCAATAAAACGGCGACTACCTTAACGCCGGCTTCCAGCACTGAACACGTCACGGCAATGGCGAATTTCGGGCCGGATGTCTACCTACTGGACGCCGCCGGAAACCAAGTGTGGCGCTATGCGGATGCGGTTTCCGGTTATAACTCGGTTCCCACGCCATTCTTCTCGCCGAAGAACCCGGATCTTGGTCAGCCTGTCTCCTTCACGCTGGACGACCGCTACATGTATATCCTCAAGACCGGCGGGGGGGTCCTGAAGTACGACACACAATCGGCCGCAATCCAACCGTTTCGTGACCCGGCAAGCGTACTCCGCAAACCGCTCAAGCAGGCGGATTCCATCTTTACTGATGTCGGACTTCAGTACGTCTGGATCGCTGATCCAGGCAATGCGCGTATCGTTCAGCTTAACAAGGACGGTACCTATGTACGTTCGTATATGGCTGCTGCCGGCGCGCACATGGATCTGAGCCAGATCAAGAGCATCGGGGTGCCACCCACCGGTAAAACGCTCTTCGTGCTGTCCGGGACCACCCTCTATAGCTTCCCGGTTACGCCCTGAATCCATCGATCCCAACATTTCGAGTGTTGGCGCGCGACCGCGACACTGCGGCGCGCAGTGGTGAGCTGCGCACGTCCCACGGCGTGATGGAAACACCGATCTTCATGCCCGTTGGCACGCAGGCAACCGTAAAAGCGCTCACCCCCGATGAACTGCGTATCGCCGGCGCCCATATCATCCTCGGTAACACCTACCATCTCTATCTGCGACCCGGCGCCGATCTGATCGAGCGCTTTGACGGGCTTCACGCCTTTATGGGATGGGACCGCTCCATTCTCACCGACAGTGGTGGCTTTCAGGTGTTCAGTCTTGGTCACCGACGCACTATCAGCGAGGAAGGGGTGCTCTTTCGCTCCCACATCGACGGGTCTTCTCATCTCTTCACACCCGAAACCGTGGTGCACGTTCAGGAGCAACTCGGCGCCGACATCGCCATGATACTTGACGAATGTACGCCGTATCCTTCGACAGCGGAGGAAGCCCGCACTTCATTTGAACGCACGACGCGCTGGGCGGCACGAGCCAGGGCGGCCCATCATCGGACCAACCAGGCGCTCTTTGGGATTGTTCAGGGGGGCATGCATGCCGAACTCCGCCGCGAGAGCGCGGCCCAGATGGTTGAGCTGGGTTTCCCAGGGTATGGTATCGGCGGGCTTTCAGTGGGCGAGCCGAAGCCGTTGTTTTATGAGATGTTGGCTGTCTCGGCGGCCGCATTGCCCGAACTGAAACCTCGGTACGTCATGGGCGTGGGCGCGCCTGAGGATCTATTCGCCGCCGTCGCTGCCGGCATCGACATGTTCGACTGTGTGCTGC
>JBPCKK010000154.1:0-3939 GCA_051004335.1 Chloroflexota bacterium | reverse complement strand
GGGGTGAACGCCGGCCATCGGCTCATCGAGAAGGAGGAGTTGTGGCTGAGCCATGAGGGCTCGCATTATCTCAACCAGACGCTTTTGTCCGCCGCTCAGGTTTCCAGCGTACTGCGATTCCTTTTCCGCCATGTTAAAACGATCGAGCAGATGTCGGGCACGCTGGATCGAGTCCCGCTCCTCCGCGCCCCAGTACCGCTTCCCCAAAATCGCGCCCCAGAACGATTCTCCCTTAGGCCTCGGAACGGCCACCAGAAGGTTTTCCAGAACTGTGAGTTTGGTAAACTCGCTCGACATCTGAAATGTGCGAACGATACCTCGTCTCGCCCGCTGGTACGCCGGTTCGGTTGTGATGTCCCGGCCCTCGAAAAGGATCGTGCCCGCAGTCGGTTTGAGCGCTCCGGCGATCACGCCGAGCATGGTGGACTTCCCGGCGCCGTTAGGCCCAATCAGCCCCGTGATGCAGTGAGGGGGTAGATCGAACGAAGCGCCATTGACCGCCTGCACGCCACCAAAGTCACGATGAACATCCTGGACCGACAGGACGGGGTCGCCTGCGGACCCACTCACCTCACTGGCTCCTGCTGTGGCGCAGTACACGAACTCGGCGCTGCTCTCCCTGCTTCGTGAAGCGGCGGCGCCGCTCCGGGACGATCCCCTGCGGCCAGAACCAGAGAAAGGCAAGAATGAGCAGACCGATCAGAACCCACTGGAGCGCCTCGATGAGACCCGGCCGGCCGATCGGAGGCAAGAGACGTGTAGCCTCGCTTAGTCCAACCGGAAGAACGAGCGCTCCCACCATGGCTCCAAAATTGTTTCCCATGCCCCCAATGATGATGGCGGCCAGAAAGACGAACGTTTCCGGAAAGAGCCAGCCGGACGGCGCCCAGGCGCCGATGAATTGGACCAGCACCGCGCCACTGATGGCGGCAATCACATTCCCGATGACAAAAGCAAGGATGCGCAACCCAAGCACGTTCTTACCCAGCGCCGAGGCGGCACTCTCATTGTCACGGACCGCACGCAGCGCGCGCCCCAATGGTGACCCAGTGATCCGGTGAAGGAAAAGGTAGACAATCAGGCAGAGGATCGCCGTGAGACCCACGTAAAACCATTGGTACTGACTATCGGACAGGCCAAATTGCCCGGAGAATGGCGCGGGAATCAGGGTCAAGCCGGCCGGTCCATTCACCAGGCCAACATCGTTGGTGGCTACAGTCGTAGCGATGACCGAGACAACCAGCATTGCCACCGCCTGGTAGTCGCTGCGGAGCCGGCGAAGGGCAATGACGCCGATCGGCGCTGAAATCAGCGCACCGACGAAGCCAGCGGCCAGCAGGGGCAGCGGATACGGCAAGTCGAAACCGCCGATGTATTGCTGGAACCCACCATTGTTCGCGGCGGAGCCTAGTGTCAAGACAGCCGCCGTGTAGGCGCCCGCCGCCTGAAAAACGACGAAGGCGAAGTTGAGCACGCCTGTGACCCCAAGCTCGAGATTCAGTCCCCAGCAGGCGAGGACATCGACTCCCAGATAGACCAGAACGGTCGCTACATAAAACTGCAGAGCAGTACTCATGTCGCTGCTTCCCTCCGGCTGGAGAAGACAGTGCGGATCCCCTCTGGCCGAATCAGCAGGACGAGCACCAGGATGAGAAAGGCTATTGCATCCTTATAAGCCGGGCTTACGACCACGGCACTGACTTCAGTGGTCAGCCCGATGATCAGTGCACCGAGCATGCTGCCATAAGCGTCCCCGATGCCGCCCAACACAGCCGCGGCAATGATCACGACGAAGACTTCGCTACCAGTTGAGGTATCGAAGCTCGTGGTATTGATGCCGAGAGCCACACCTGCGATGCCGCAGAGGGCTCCAGAGATCAGCCAGACTAGATCAACGATACGGCTGGTATTGATGCCACAGCTGCGCGCCAGTGAGGCGTTGGAAGCCGTGGCGCGCATTGCCTTGCCCAACCGCGTTCTGTTCAACAGAAGGTGAATAGCGAGCATGGCCACGATGGCCACGGCCATGATCGCGATTTGTGCCGCGGTCAGGATGATTGATCCCACGCTCACCGTTCGTCCTACATCCATCGAGTAGCTCACAAATTGTGAGCCGGTGATCGCCAGCAGGATGTTTTGAATGACCAGCCCCGCGGCCAGCGTCACAATGACCATGCCGAAGAGCTTGGTCCCCCGCCGGATAAAAGGCGTCAACAGCAGACGATTGAGCAGAAAAGAAGCCAAGGCGCCGAAGGCGGCGCCAACCAGAAGGCAGAGCCAGATGTTCAAGCCCAGGCTGTTAGTTAGGTATGCCACGAACGCCGAGGCAATCATGACATCGCCGTAGGCCAGATTGAGAATATTGGTTGCCCCGAACTGGAGCGTGAAACCGACCGCCGCGAGGGCGAAGATCGACGCCGTTACCAGCCCAAAGCCGATCGAGGAGACGAAGATGCTCATCGAGCCGTACTACCGCACACGTCGATCACTGCGCCTTCCCAGCTTCCTTGCCGCATGAGCGGTCAATGGGTCAAAGTGGCAAGCTGAGCGATCGACATCGTGCCGGCCGACGGAAGCTGTCCGTTAGCGTAGTTGTTTGCCTGAAATGCCCCGGATGAGTTGTGGTACTGATTGAACAAGATCGGTCCTCCGGCGCCGATGTACTGGATCTTCTTCCCCGCTTTAAGCGCCTGCATTCCTTGTTTAAAGGTGTACACTTTCGTTTTGCCGGATCCCGGCCTTGTAACGGTCATGAGCGCACTGTTGTAGACTGACGGCGTTGTACTTTTGGTCAATATCATGGAGAGAGCCATGATATTGACACCGTCGTAGTCCGTCATCGACCAGGGATCGCCTGTGTAGTTTTTGGCGCCGGGCACGCCCGTCTTTGGATCGATGAGAACCTTGTTAAAGGTAGTCCAGGCGGGCCCCGCAGTCGCGGAATATGGTTGGATCCCCACCCAGTTCTGATTGAGCCACTGTTTGCCCAGTGATTTGCTGACGGCCTGGAGCCAGGGCGCCTGCAGTGTGCCCGCCGTGCCGATCAGGGGGATAGAGCCATGGAGTTGCTGCAACTCCGACAGATATGTGCTGCTGGTTTGGGGATCCGCCTCCTGGAAAATGACCTGCGGCTTGGTCGCTAGCATTTGCTCGATCTCCGTCCGATAGGAGGTCTGATCCTGGGCTAGGCTCTGATTGATGGTGACGGTGATCCCGAGCTTCTTGGAACCGGTCAGTAACGTGGGGACGTTGTTCTGCGCGGCGACGTTATTGGCGAAGACCGATGCGGCGCGGCTGTATCCCTTCAGGCGTGCCCAGAGAGCCATGGCGTACCCCTCAGCATCGTCTGGTGGGAGGATGCGCCAGAAATAAGCGTACGTGCTACGGTCGTATGCCGACTGTCCGGGAGCGGCGATCATCGTCATCTTCGCCTTATTGAGGATCGGTACCACGGGAGCGGCCTCACTCGAACCGGGGCCAAGAACGGCGACGAGGTTCGAACGGGTGGCAAGCAGTTGCCGGACGGCAGGCACCGCATCCACCGGATCGCCGTGAGTGTCGGCCTCTACACAGCTGAGTTTGTGTCCCATCACACCGCCCGCCTGGTTAATCAGCCGAACCGACGGAAGACAACCGGCAATCATCTCGCCGCCATCAGCCGACTGTGGTCCGGTAAAGGGATTGACCTCGCCGATGGCCAACGTGCCTGTCTTCGGTGTGCTACTCGCGGCGCTGCCGTTTGACCCGCTGCAGCCGTTGAGCAGGAGGGTGCCCAGAAGTCCAGTTGCAATGATCATGGTTCGTTGCATTTCTCTCTCCTCACTATCCTTCTCGACTTAACGTCAGCACCCACGTCGTTTCGCTCCATCAGCGGCCACCCAGGGCGTACATACGAGTCCGACTTGGCTCTCCACTCTGCTGCATGGTATGCCGGCATAC
>JBPCKK010000153.1:0-5232 GCA_051004335.1 Chloroflexota bacterium | reverse complement strand
CAGTCACCGTATCCCCACCCGATCAATCTCAACGTGCTGCCGCACATCGACGTGCTTGATGTCACCGGGTGGAGCGGTGAGGAGCGCAAGATGATCTTTGAGACGCGCAAAATCATGCGTCTGCCCCACCTCGAGGTGGCGCCAACCACCGTGCGTGTTCCTGTGCGCGTGAGCCACTCAGAGTCGGTCTATGCCCGCTTTCGGCGGCCGATTGATCCACAGCAAGCGCGCGCCGTGTTGTCCGGAGCGCCAGGAGTGGTTGTGCTGGACGAGCCGGCCGCCGATCGCTATCCCCTGGCCTTGGATGTTGCCGGCCGGGATGAAGTGTTCGTCGGGCGTATTCGGCAGCCGGAGAATGACGATCATGCGCTCCTCATCTGGGTCGTTTCGGATAATCTGAGGAAGGGCGCCGCCACAAACGCGGTGCAGACTGCCGAGATGGCCGTCGACGCAGGGCTAGAAGGTCTTTCACGATGAACATCAGTAAAAGTTGTAGTACCACCTGTAGTCCCGGCTTCAGCCGGTGGGGCGCCGGCGAACAAGCCAGTTCCTCCCACCGAGCAGCGTCGCCACGAAGAACTTGCCGGGAAGTACTTGCCGGACCGGTAGGTACTCGGCGGGGCGAGCGCGTACCGGCTAAAGCCGGGACTACGGGAACGGGAGTGATAAAGCCGGATCCGCGGGGATGGAAGCAGGTGTTATTTGACGCATGATTCGCTTGATGCCCCAGTTTCCCTCCCAACTGATGAGGCCTGGGGATTTACCACACGGGCAATCCACGTGGCGCAGGAGCCGGACGAAGAAACCGGAGCGGTGATAACGCCGATCTACCAGACCTCAACATACGCCCAGGAGGACGTGGGCGTGCACAAGGGGTACGAGTACTCGCGCACCGCGAACCCGACGCGCGCCGTGGTCGAGGAGGTGGTCGCTTCCCTGGAGGGCGGGCGCTACGGCCTGGCGTTTGCCTCGGGTATGGCGGCGGAGACCACGGTCATGCAGATCTTGAGCGCCGGTGATCACGTGATTGCCGGGGACGATCTCTATGGTGGCAGCTATCGCCTGTTCTCTCGCGTCATGGAAAAGTTCTGTGTCCGCTTTACCTACGTGGATACCTCCGATCCGGCGCAGGTGGCGGCGGCAATGCAGCCGGAGACCCGCATGGTCTGGGTTGAATCACCAACCAACCCACTGCTCAAGCTTGTGGATATTGCCGCGGTGGCCAGAGTAGCGCACGACCACAATGCGATGCTCGTGGTCGACAATACCTTCGCCAGCCCCTACTTCCAGCAGCCGCTGCGCCTCGGCGCCGATGTAGTGGTGCACTCGGCCACCAAATATCTCGGCGGCCACAGCGATCTGGTAATGGGTATGGCCGTAGTCTCCGATGACGAGCTACGCGACTCCCTCAGGTTCCATCAAAACGCGGCGGGCGGCATCCCTGGGCCGTTCGACTCCTGGCTGCTGCTACGCGGACTGAAGACGCTAGGCCTGCGTATGGCGCGCCACAACAGCAATGCCCTGGCCGTCGCCCAGTTTCTGCAGGGTAGGCCGGGCGTGCGGCGCGTGATCTATCCCGGACTTCCCAGTCACCCCCAACATGAGCTGGCCCGCCGCCAGATGAGCGGCTTCGGCGGCATCGTAACCGTGGAGCTGGAGGGTGGCGAGCCGGCTGCCCGCGCCTTCCTGCGGGGGAGCAAGCTGTTTCTTACCGCCGAGAGCCTGGGAGGTGTGGAGTCGCTGGCCGACCATCCGGCGATCATGACCCATGCCTCGGTTCCGGCGCACTTGCGTGAGGCGGCGGGGATCGGCGGCGGTCTGATCCGCCTTTCCGTGGGTATCGAGGACGAGAAGGATTTGCTGGCCGATCTGGCGCGGGCGCTCCTTAAATAGCTCCCAGGTGTTGCAGCACCTCGCCGTACTCCGGTTGCTGCTCCGGGCTGTCCGCCACCCAAGTCCAGCTAACGGCGCCATCCGGCTGGACGACAAAAACCGAGCGACGGGCTACCCCGGCATGGTAGCCCTTGAAGTCGTCATCGACTATGCCAAACGCGCGGATCGCTTCACGGTCGAAGTCGCTGAGCAGTGGAAAGGACAGCTTTCGCTCGATCTTGAACTGCTTGAGGGAGTACGGCAGATCCACACTGATCCCCAGCACCTGAGTGTTTGCCTCGCTCAGTTCGGCCATATGCTCGCTGAATGCACACAGTTCGGTGGAACAGACGCGGGAAAACGCCGCGGGGAAGAAGGCGAGCATTATGTGCTTACCGGCGTCGCCCCGCAAGCGCACCGGCTTCATCTCGGTATCGTTCAACGTAAGGTCGGGAGCCGGTTCGCCGGCCTTCAGCGGCTCGCTCCTGCCCTGGGTCATCGGACGCCTCCTCGCGAGGGGATCTCTCTGAGGATAGCAATGCGTGGCTGGGGGTCTGGACTCTATAATCTGGCGCGCCCGTGCCCCCGTAGCTCAGCCGGATAGAGCATCCGCCTTCTAAGCGGACGGTCGTGGGTTCGAGTCCCGCCGGGGGTACCAAACCGTCCTCGAGCAAGCACAAGAAGCAGTCGGCTGGTCGTACGAGGAGATCGAGAAGACGCTGAACACGCGCCTGGAAACTGGCGCGCCGCCGGACCGACTTATCCAGCACTGTGCCGCGCTAACGGGACTGATGATCGACCACGTGGTTGTGGGGATCTCTACAGCAGTTTTCGTTGATATTGGAGCGGTAGGGCCCGGCCCTCCGCCCGCAGGGGACCTTCGTCGGCTCAATCGTTCGGCGAATTGCTGTAGCTGCCCGTGAATGCAGGAAACCGTGGCACTCGTGGCGATGGACACCCCGGGGGCGGAACAGACTCCTGCTGATCACAAACAGCACTGCGGACGCTATGCCATTTCGAACGGCGGGTATCTGTCAGTGAGGCCGAACAAGAACGCCGACAGACGGACACTCCAGCGTATGTACCCACCGACGAGCTCATGTCCCCAGTTGGGATACCGTCCCGTAAACAATACCGATACCCACAGGGCCAGTTGTACCAGGATCACCACCAGGACCAAAAAGTACAGGATGATCATGTGCGGGATGACAATCATGTACTTGACGAGGCCGCCCAACACAGGGATAGCCCAGCCACGGTTGTACGTCATCTGTCGCTCGATTGCGAGACGAACCGGATAGGGGCCGTTTGGCTCCGCTTCGCCTCCAAGTCCGAATGGGGGATAGCGATCCGTCAGTCCGAAGACATAGGCAGATACTCGCACGCTCCAACGAAGCGTCCCTGCCGTAAGTGAGAACGCCCACTCAGGGTATCGACCTGTCAAGAGAACAGGAATCCACACAATGTACTGGACCAGTGCTACGACGAACGCCAAGATTATGAGGGCTAGCATGTGAGGAATTAGAATTATGCTCTTGACAGCGTATCCCAAAACAGGGATTGCCCAGAAGCGATTGGCGGTGGGCACTCGATCGATGGCAACGTCAACCGGGTACAGAAGCGTCGACCCACCATAGGTTTGCACCGACCTAACTGGCAAGGTCGCAACTGCCGTGCCGTACACCTCATTGACACGGGGCATGCTTGAGTTGGACGGCGTCGCGCACTCACTGGTCTGGGTGTGTTCGAGACCGCAACTGCCGCAAAATTTTCCGTTTCTAGGTTCACCACATTGTGAACAGTACACGCAAACTCTCCTTTGTACGGACGAGAATCGGTGATGACGATGCCTTCGAGTTCGCCGCATCATGGAGTGGGTGCGCGAACTGCCGGCAGCATATACCTATTCCAGCCAGTTGTCTACCACTAAATCTGATGTACCACAAGCTACGTCTAGCCCACCTGCTGGTTGGCACCACATCGGCAAGAAGCACCAGAGCCGCGCTCCGGGTTGACTACCCTTCCCTATCATCGTCTGCTTACTGAGTGCCGCGGCTCGCCGAATCCAGCTTGCTTGCCGTGCCGTACAGGTAGGGCGTGGCCCGACGGCCCCAGGGATCGGCGTCGCTTACGAAATAGCTCTGCACCACCTGCACGAAGACTTTGCCGCGTGTGAAGAACATCTCGCAAGTATAGAAGGGGCGTCCGTTGACAGGTGTCAAAGAATAGGCTAATGCTTTCTCCTCATCGGCCCAATGGGCCGGCGTGGCAGCGCTTCGACACCTTGAGACACTGCTTCCGCGCCAGAAAATGGTTCAAGCCTCGAAAACTCGGAACTATTTGTCCAATGCTCCATGCGATTCTCCGGAATATCGCTATACATACCGGAAAAACGGCCCGGCGGAACGCGCAGTGTGCAGAGTAGACACGCGATCGCCGACCGCACGGGCATACCTCTACCCCCTTCGCCCTGGTGCCCGAGAAAACCTGCTCTTGACAGATAGGCGAGTGTACGGGATGATAGGCACGCTGTACGGCTGGGAAGATGAACACCCATATCTGCTTTCCGTCCCGTCAGTCCGTAAATAATAAGATTGGTCGCCTGGGCGGGCTCAACTATCGACCGAGAGGATGAGCAGAGGTGGGGATCTATCGAAGTAACGAGAGCGGTTCAAGAGAAGCGCCGGCGGACGAGGCAGGCGGCACACGCACTCCGCCTCTGGATCAGATTTCATACATGCAGACACTGTTGGACGATGCTCACGCTGAGATCGCGCAGTACAAGAGCGGTCTAGCGGACGAAATACGGCGTCCCCTGCTGATGGAGTTGATCGGCATGGCACATTCCGTGGAACAGTTCTTAGACAGTCAGGACGAGCGCCTCACTGTCGCCGACTATCGGAATTTCCTGGAGCTGGGGGTACTCGGCGATCTGCGTCAGTCCCTAGGTCGGTACAATGTAGAGCCCTTTATCTGTTCAACCAGGGCAGTGAACCGACGTTTCCAAAAGGTGGAGCGTGTCGAGGAGACTGATGATCCTGCCCTGGATGGCGCAGTACGCTCAACGTCACGCGGCCACGCTCAGATGGACCGTGTACTCCAGAAGTAGCATGTTGCGCTCTACAAGCTACGGGGACAATAACATGCGCTCATGGGAGGACGGGCGGTGAGCGCGGTTATTGGTATCGATTTGGGAACGACGTACACAGCGGTTGCACATGTCAACGAGGCTGGTCTCCCGGAGATCATTCCGAATACTGAAGGAGAGAAAATCACGCCGTCCGTAGTGCTGTTCGAGCGAGACAGTGCCATCGTTGGCTCCATCGCGAAGGAAGCACTTACGACCGATCCGGAAAGTGT
>JBPCKK010000152.1:0-8657 GCA_051004335.1 Chloroflexota bacterium | reverse complement strand
TCAACATAGCGTCGGTCCCCGGGCTTGTGGCCTCCCCCTACAAGTCGGCCTACGTTGTCGCCCAGTACGGCATCGTCGGCTTCACCAAAGCCATTGCACTGGAAGCAGCGGAACAGACGCCGGAGGTCACCGTCCACGCCATCTGTCCGTCCTATGTGCGTACTCCGCTGGTGGAAAAGCAGATAGCCGATCAGGCGCGCCACCACGGCATTCCCGAGGAGGAGGTAGTGGAGAAGGTGCTGCTCACCCAGAACGCGACCAAACGCCTCATCGAGCCGGGCCAGGTAGCCCAAGCCGTAACCTTTCTCTGCCAGGACAACTCCTGGGCAATGAATGGCGCGGCCCTGCCACTGGATGCCGGGTGGTTGGCGCACTAAAGGGGAGCAGTTGTTGGGTGCTCGTTATCCGAGAGTAGCTTTGCGCTCCATGAGGCGAAGCTGTCCACCGACACGCTCCGGCGACTCGTCTCCCCACTGGCTCCAACCCGGCTGATGGGAGCGGGCGAATAACTCTAAGTAGGGACCGGGTGAGCACGCTTCGATGATCGGCTGCAACTCGTCCGGCTTCCGGGAGTGCTCCCGCTTCTGTTTGACTATGATGTTGGTCTGGCGCCGGCATGGAGAGGAGGGGAATCAAGCGCCGGTGCGTCCTCTATCTGAACGGTAGCAGGATCCGTGGTCTTCATGGCCCCGTCCAACCCGCGCCAGACGAATCATGTAAAAGTAGTACGTGCCCACACTGTGTGCGGTTCGTGGGAGGTCCCCGCGGCAGTTCTCAGTGGATCACCTGGACGATCATCGAGCCCCTTCAGCATTCTCGTGATCAGGACGACCGATGACTAGCCGTTGACAAACAACCAGAGGGCGTAGGGACGATGCTCCTGTCACCGTCCGCCTGCGCGCCGAGGACCATGATGCTGCCTCCAAGGTTGGGTATCCATCATCTCCTCAGTCATGCGGATGGAGCGGCGCGCGGAGGAGAGCCATCATGGCTGCGAGGCCCGGGCGGACGCAGACAGGAGCCGAGCGTCCCTACGTCATCATCACCTGATGGGCGCGGAATAACGGCGGGAACCCTGTCCCGGATGCAGACATGCGGTCCGGGAGCGATTGAACGGGGCGTGGGAGTCTGCCAGCCATGGCGGTACGAGCCGATAGGGGTGACATCCGCGTCTCATGCACTGAACCTCATACTTGGTGATCAATTACTAACACTAGGCACGTATTGGCACACCGGCGGCAATGCGGCACAACCGACCCAAGATGGCAGAGAGACGCATGGACGAGCTAAGGGTAGGACCCCAGGACGCATGGTCATCCCGGCCGATATGCGGCGGGTGCTTGGGCTGGAACCGGGGGCGGTGCTTGTTGGGCACGTAGAGGACGGCCGGCTCATTCTGGAACGCCGCGATGCCGTCCTCCGCCGGTTACAATCCTGCTTCGCCGCAGCCGTGCCCCGCGACATCAGCCTCGGCGATGAGTTGGTTACCGGCCGTCGTGACGCGGCCCGCCGCGAGGCCGAGGACGGGTGAGCGATTTTCAAGTACAGCACACGCTCTAAGGATCGAGGAGCCGCATCGTGGACTGGTCAGACATCGATGACCAGACGGACCGTCACCCGGTCTCCCACCTTGAGCCCTTCGGCGTTGCGCACCGCCGCCTTCACCGGCACGATGTACCGTTCATCCTTGGGAAACAGCGATGTCGTCCACTCGGTCCCGCCGATCTGGCCGGTAACCGGGATCATGCCCCAGCCGTAGCTCACGACCGCGGACGCCTCTTCCAGATCGAGGCACTCCTCTTCCGGCACGCTGACGAAGTACCAGGGCGCTGGACCCCTCCAGTACCAGATCTGACTGGTGAACTTGAGGCTCATCAAGGCCAGGTGGGAGTCAGTGCCGGCCCAGGCAGAACGGATGGCCGGCGGGATCTGCATAGACCGCGAAGACCTCATCCCCGTCAGGGTTGTCGGCCGGCTTGCTGGCTGGTTTCAGGAGGCGCGCGCCCAGCGAGAGTGCTTCCTCGTGCGCGGCCCGGAGGTCGTCGACATGCAGGTCGAGGTGTATCTGCTGCTGTTGCGTTCCGTCGGGCCACTCGGGGGGAACGTGATTCGGCGCGAGCTGGACGCCGAGCCGCCACTCACCGTCGACCACCACGCTGTGCCAATCGTCGTCCGCTACGACTGTGCCGCCCAGCAGTCTCGCCCAGAAGGCGCTCTCGGCGGCCAGATCGGCGGCGTCGAACACGATGATCTGTCGCTTGATCTTCATGAAGTTCTCCTCAGGATTATAAGACACCACGCCTGTGCACTGTGCCGCGCCTGTCCTACATCCATCGGCTCGGTAGCCTGTTGCAGCACGTGGACTCTCCGGAAGTGCATAACACCCTCTAATTTCTGGCGCAAGAGGGGCTTCGTACCTATCGTTGCTTCTGACTGCCACAACGGAGCAACGAACGCTGAAGGATAATAGAGCGGTAGACTAGGGTAGGGGCTGGGCATAGAAAGGGATGCGAATCACATTGTCGGCGGTCAATCGAAGCAGGGGTGCTGCGCGTGACATACTGGCTTGACCTCT
Organism: Chloroflexota bacterium; assembly: GCA_051004335.1. Taxonomy (GTDB): domain Bacteria; phylum Chloroflexota; class UBA5177; order UBA5177; family UBA5177; genus CAVSUG01. The sequence goes on along the minus strand of JBPCKK010000152.1, from coordinate 6,082 downwards.
TCACTGGCAAGACCTGGCAGGAATTTCTTGACGCTGGTGGGAATGTGACGGGCTTCCGTGAGAGCAAGTGGGGAACCGTTCAGAAGATAAGACCAGGAGACCGGCTCCTTTGCTACCTGACCGGAATCTCACGCGTGGTGGCAGTGCTCGAAGTGACGGGTGAGCCATTTATTGACAACACTTCCAAGATTTGGAAGGACGAGACCTTCCCTTCTCGGTTGGAGGTCAAGCCGATGATTACGCTCTCGCCCGCTACGGCCGTGCCGATCCAGCAGCTTCGCGACACACTCACAGTCTTCCGGGACTTGAAGAACCCGAATGCCTGGAGTGGACACGTTAGGGGCTCGCCCACCAAATGGCAAATGGCTGACGGTGAAGCGATACTTTCCGCGCTAACGGAAGCTTCCAAGAGTCCAGTAGAACGCCCTTTTGACGCGCGGAAGCTAGCTCGTAGGCCGAAGGCGGTTCAAGGACTAGCCGGACCCGTGACGGTTCCAGACAGTCAGGAGACTGCTGACGCGCGCCAGAAAGAACAGCCGGTACCTGAACCCGGTGCGGCGGAAGCAGTAAAGGAGCACAGCGACCACAACGAGATTCAGTGGCTTCTGCTGAAGCTCGGCAATGACATGGGGCTCGACATATGGGTTGCTCGTAATGACCAAAGCCTGGAGGTCAACGGTCATCGCGCAGCAGACCTTCCCAAACTCAAATCAAGCCTTCCGGTTCAATTCGACCATGCCGCTCAACAGACGATTGAACTTATTGACGTGTTGTGGCTGGAAGGAAGCAACATTGTAGCCGCCTTCGAAATCGAGAGTACCACTTCCATCTACTCGGGGCTGCTCCGGATGTCAGACCTCATCTCCATGGCCCCCAACCTCAAGATGCCGCTGTATTTAGTAGCGCCTGACGATAGGCGGTCTCGGGTCATTAGAGAGATAAACCGCCCCACGTTTGCACGACTCACGCCTCCGATGGTTGAGGTGTGCCAGTTCATCTCTTTTTCGACATTGCGCGAAGGGATGAAGTCGGCGGGACCATTGATACGCCACATGAAAACGAGCTTCATTCAAGACCTGGCTGAACCATGCGAACCCGACGAGCCATGAATCATTCTGATACGCCTCCCCCTAACGCCCAGCGGAGCGGAGCGCCTTCGAACGAGCAGGCAGCAGCCACCATCGCCCGGCAATTTTACGAGAACCCGACCAAGCGACCAAACATCCGTGAACTGCTCAAACGGCTTGCCGAAGAGTAAGTCGCTGATTGTCCCCATCAGGACGGGATTAGAAGCAGAGTTCGCGGAGAAATAGCATTCTGCTTGACACGCCTCCCTCTTCCAAGTAACATGAATCCTGAATCGTCCGTCAGGTGAGCGGTGAGTCAGGTATCAGGTTGTAGGGCACGAAGGGGGGATCCGGATGGTAATGCCGGTGACGGTACGGGGACAGGAGACGCGGGCTCGGCTGCTGGCCTCGGCGGAGAAGGTCTTCGGTGAGAAGAGCTACTTCCAGGTGTCCATCGCCGATATTACTCGTGAGGCCGGGACCGGCAACGGCACGTTCTACCTGTACTTCCCCTCCAAGGAAGCCGCCTTTCGCGAGTTGGTTCAGCAGCGTGGTCACGAGTTGCGCACCGTCACCCACCTCGCCGCCGAAGGCGCCCGCGACCGGGTAGAAGCGGAAAGCGCCGGCTACCGTGCCTTCTTCCGCTTCATCGAGGAACATCGCAATCTGTACCGCGTGGTTCGCCAGGCGGAATTTGTCGACCCCGAGGTTTTTCGCGAGTACTACCGAATACTGGCCGACGGTTACTGCGCGGCACTGGCCGGCGCCATGGACCGTGGCGAGATCGACCGTATGGACCCCGAGGTGATGGCCTACTGCCTCATGGGCATGGGTGACTTCCTTGGCATGCGTTGGGTTCTCTGGAACGAGGACGGCATGTCGGAGGATGTGTTTGCTAATGCCATGCGCTTCATCCAGTTTGGCCTCGCCGGCCCAGATGGCCGGCTCGACGAGCAGACCGAGCAGTCAACGAGGAACGAATCGCCGGCGGGCGAACCGAGCCGGCAGTTGTAGCAACGAGGAGGTGAGAGACCGTACATGGATTTTGCGGCAGGACATGAGTTTTCACGGTAACAACGGAACACCCATTGGAGGAGCAACAAACATGCGACAGCACCGCTTCCTATCGCTTCTTATCGCGCTCAGCGTAGCGCTCTCTCTGCTGCTGGTCGGCCGCAACGGCGTGAGCGCCCGGAGCAACAGCGCTACGCTGCACGGCACCATTCGCATAGGCCAGATCACATCCATAACCGGCCCCTTCTCCGTCTACGGCACGATGGAAGTCGCCGGCTTCAAGCTTGGCTTGCGCTACGCCACCAACGGCACCTACAAGGTGGACGGCGCTCGAATCCAGACATTCCAGTACAGCGATGCCTCGGGCGCGGCGGGTCTACCTGACCCCGCCACGGCCGTAACGCAGGCCAAGGCAGCGATCACCAATGACCACGTCCAGATTTTGCAGTGCTGCGCCTCGAGCGCCAGTGCACTCGCCGTGGCCGGTGTCGCCGCCCAGTACAAGAAGATTCTGATGGCCGCTCCAGCGGCCACCGACGGGCTCTCCGGCATCAATCGCTACACTTTCCGCACCAGCCGCGAGGACTCGCAGGACGCCATAACCGGCGCCAAGTACGCCTACCACAAGTTCGGCCACACCTACATGACGCTGGGCCAGGATTACGCCTTCGGTCACGGCCAAGTCGACTCCTGGAAGGCTCAGCTTAATAAGCTGCACGCCACCGACGCCGGTGATGTCTTCTTCCCGCTTACCGCCACCGACTTCACCCCCTACATCCAGCAGATTCTTGCCAAGAACCCACAGTGGCTCTTCATCCCCTGCGCCGGCGCCCAGTGCGTCGGGCTATTCAAGCAGCTGGCTGATCAGGGTCTACTCGACAAGATCAAAGTGATGACCGGCCTGCCCAACAACGCGGCGATCCCATCCTTTGGCTCGGCCGGTACCAAGATGGGCTTCATCAGCGTCTACTACTACAAGTTCCCGCACACCAAGGCCAACACCTACCTGATCAAGGAAATGCGCGCGGTCTACCATCGCGTCCCGGACATTTTCGATCAGGATGCCTTTGCCGCTGCCCAGCAGATCGTGGCGGCCATCAAAAAGGCGCATTCCACCAACACGAATAAGCTGATCCACGCCCTGGAGGGTCAGACGATCCAGGGACCCAAGGGCGCCTACACCATCCGCAAGCAGGATCATGTCTGCCTCCAGCCGATGTACGTCACCAAGCTGGTCGGCAGCGGCCTCAAGCCGGTCCTGCTCGCCACCAAATCGCCCAAGTCGGTAGCTCCGGCCATTCAAGCGCATAGCTGGTAAACACCGTGAGGAGGGGGACGCGCGCGTCCCTCTCCCCGTACACCGCGTGGAGAAGCAACAGAGATGAGTGCGGCGCCCCCCATCCTGGAGACGCGCGACCTTACCTTCGGATTCGGCGGTAATCTGGTCACCGATCACGTAAATCTGGCGGTGCGCGATGGGGAATTCCTCTCCATCATCGGACCGAACGGCGCCGGGAAGACCACCTTCTTCAACGTGGTAAGCGGCCTCTATCGTCCATCCGCGGGAAGCATTTGGCTGCACGGGAAGGACATCACCCGGACCAATGCCTCAAAGCGCGCCCGCAACGGCATGGGGCGGTCGTTCCAGCTCAGCACCGTCTTCGCCCACCTTCCCGTCTGGGAGAACGTGCGGCTGGCGGCCCAAGCCCAGGGAAAGCAGCGCTATCAGCTCCTCCGTCCCTTCACCGCTTACCGGCGCTGTCTCGAGCGGGCAGATGCATCGCTGACCTTGGTCGGCCTCGCCCCGCGCCGTCACCTCCCGGCCTTTTCCCTCAGCCATGGTGACAAGCGCAAGCTGGAGTTGGCCATCGTTCTGGCCATGGACCCGGATATCCTCCTGCTGGATGAACCCACCTCCGGGGTCAGCGCCGAGGATGTGCCCGCGATGGTCGAGTTAATCGGACGCATCCGCCAGGTGGAACGCAAGACCGTCCTCATGGTGGAGCACAAGATGGGCGTGGTGCTCCAGCTTTCCGACCGCATCGCCGTCCTTCACCAGGGTAAGCTCCTGGCGGTTGATACGCCCTCTGCCATTCAGGCCAACGAAACCGTCCAATCAGCCTATCTCGGTGCGGAGGCCGTGTAACGCCATGATCCACGCCGAACTTTCCGGAGGGCCGGCGGTCGCCCCAGTCGCTCCACTGCTCCGCCTGGACAACGTGCACACCTATCTCGGTGAGTCGCACATCCTGCAAGGGGTGAGCTTGGATGTGCCCGCCGGCGAGACCACCGTTCTCCTGGGGAGGAACGGCGCGGGCAAGAGCACCACGCTACGCACGATTATGGGTATCCTGCCGGCGCGCCAAGGATCCATCCAACTGGACGGGGCCGAACTGCGTGGACAGCCGTCCCATGCCGTGGCTCGTCGCGGCATCGGATTCGTGCCGGAGGATCGTGAGGTCTTTGTCTCGCTCACCGTGGAAGAGAACCTCACGCTGGCCCAGCGGCGCGGCGCCTCCGGAGGGCCGGAGGCGATCAAGCACGCCTATACGCTCTTCCCCGATCTGGGCACCGCCCGGGGTCGCTCCGCCGGCGCCATGTCCGGCGGCCAGCAGCAGATGCTGGCTATCGCCCGTGCCCTGGTCAACGACAATCGCGTCCTGCTAGTGGATGAACCGACCAAGGGGCTGGCGCCGATCATAGTTACCCAACTACAGACCATCTTTCGCTCGTTGCGCGAACGCGGCGAGACGATCCTCCTGGTGGAGCAGAACCTGGAGTTTGCCCGCGCGGTCGGCGATCGGGTGTATATCCTCGATGAGGGACGGATCGTCTATGGCGGTACGATGGACGACCTGCAGCGCGAGCCGGAAACGCTCCGGCGCTATATCGGGGTATAACCATGACTACATTTCTTACTCTCGCCATCAATGGATTGGCTCTGGCCGCTCTGCTCTTTATGGTGGCCGCCGGCCTTTCCCTGATCTTCGGTCTTATGGGTGTGCTCAACTTTGCCCACGGGGCCTTTTTCCTCTGGGGCGCCTATTCCTGGTTGGCGGTCTACAACCGCACCGGTAACTTCTGGCTCGCCCTGGTCGTGGCCACAGTGGTGGGTGCGATATTGGGCGCGATCACCGAACGGGTCTTCATTCGGCCGCTCTACCAACGTCCCCTCTCTCAGATCCTGGTAACTCTGGGACTGGCGCTGGTCCTCAACCAACTGGCCGTCGCCGTCTTTGGGCAGGATCCGCAGTACTTCAATCCCATCCCCGGACTCAGTTCCACTGTCCACCTCGGCGGGGTCTACATCACCACCTACCGTTTGTTCGTCATCGCTATCGGCGCGGTGATTCTGGCTGCCGTCTGGGCGCTCCTCCGCTTCACCCGCATTGGCCTTATCGTGCGCGCCGGCGTGGAGAACCCGGTGATGGTCGGCGCTCTGGGCATTCATGTGGGCCGCGTCTTTCTCGGGGTCTTCGCCCTGGGCGCCGCCCTGGCCGCTCTCGGCGGCGCGGTCTACGCGCCGTACATTAGCACGGTAACCACCGACATGGGGCAAGTAGTCTTGCTCTCCGCGATTATCGTGGTAGTCCTCGGTGGTCTGGGCAGCTACCTGGGCTCGGCGCTCGGCGCCCTGGTCATCGGCCTGGCGCAGGATCTCGTGCCGTATTACATCACCCAAGTACTGCCGGCTCCCTACAATCAGAATCTGGAAGGGTCGGCCGCCGCGCTGGTCTCGCTGTTCCTGCTCTTGGTGATTCTGCTGGTGCGTCCTCAGGGATTGCTGGGGCTCAAGCTCAGCGGCGAGGGTGTGTGGTGAGCGCTATCGGGCGCGGCTTCCTCGAGCTAGCGGGTAGACGAAGGCAGTCTGCTGGCGGAGGGCCGCCACTCGGGGCGGCCCCTACCGGTCCAAAACCAAGGACGGCCGCCGTTGCTCCCCGCTTCCTGGGTGGGGGGGTTGGGGCGCTTGGTCTTCTGGAGTTGCTCCCTTTTCCGATTGG
>JBPCKK010000151.1:0-15804 GCA_051004335.1 Chloroflexota bacterium | reverse complement strand
CCTAAACAGTTAGGCGGAGGCGCCCCTTGAGCCGTCGAGCCTTGAGGACGCGGCGGCCACCCTTGCTTGCCATGCGCTTCATGAACCCGTGCTCACGTTTTCGTGGGATTCTCTTTGGTTGGTATGTGCGTTTCATGGGCGGTGCAGAGCCCCTTCCGGCTAATCAGTAGTAGTACCCGCCCCATTCGTGAAAACCCCCCAGCACACCCTGTTCTGGCCGTGCTGAGGAGATAAATGCGGCGGGTATGAGAGTCTATGTTCCGCTCCCAATTATAGGTCTGACTTGGAAAAGGTGTCAACTGACTTAACGAAGATAGTCAAGCAGCAATGCAGTGCCGGCAATAGCCGCTGTTTCCGCGCGCAGGATGCGTGGCCCCAAGGTCACCAGTTCAGCACCCGCTCCCACAGCAGCGTCTGCTTCCTCCGGAGCGAAGCCACCCTCAGGTCCGACGAAGACACTGATCTCACGGGGGGTCGCGGCGAGGATCGGCACGTCAGTCAAACGGCGGTCCTCTTCCTCCTCGTAGAGCATAATGCTGGGACCGTTTGCCATCGCCATGCGCAATGCGCTGCCAAATGTCTCCGGGGCGCCCACCTGCGGAATGCGGCCCCGACCGCTCTGCTCGGCGGCTTCACGCACGATTGCTTCGAATCGATGGAGGCGCGCTTCCCCGGGCTCGGCGGCAACCGAGCGGGCGGTATTCACGGGAACAAAGCGGGCTACGCCCAGTTCAGTGCACTTCTGCAGAACCAGTTCGAATTTCGCGCCCTTGAGCAGGCCTTGATAGAGCGTGAGCTGTATCGGAGGCTCGGTGGTGTTTTCCTGCTCGTGTTCGATCGTTCCCTCGACGGCTTCCGCGCTGATGGTCAGTCGGACTACATACTCCTTGCCGCTTCCGTCTAGGACAATCGCCTGATCACCGCTGCGTAAGCGCAAAACTCGGCGCATCTGGTGGGCCGTGTGGTCTGGAAAGGTGACGTGTCTCGGTTCGAAGCACTCGGGTGGCAGGAAAAAGCGGTGGAGAGTCACGCCGGCCGACGAGCGGCCAGCAGAAACCAATCGCCGTCGCGGCGCTCCTCGCATGTCTCTAACCCGGCGGCGGTGAAGGCGTCGCGCACGAGGTCCACCCGTTCCTCGATGATGCCGGAGGCCAGCACCTCGGCTCTGGGAGCCAGGGTGTCATAAAGCGCGGGCGCCAACTCGATAAGTACGCTGGCGATGATATTAGCCAGGATGAGATCGAATTGTCGCCCTTCAATCTGCTCAATCGAGCCGATGTCCATGGTTATCCGATCGACCAGCCCGTTCGCGGCAACATTGGCCCGTGCCACCTCGACGGCCACATCGCTGATGTCCAAACCGCACACGCGCGTGCCAAAGCGGCCGGCGGCGATCGCCAGGATGCCGGAACCGGCGCCTAGATCGAGTACGTTCATTCCCGGCTTGACGCGCTCCTGTAAGGCGGCCACCATCAATTGAGTGGTTGGGTGCAATCCGGTGCCGAACGCCATGCCGGGATCAAGCTCCACGATGACTTCATCCGGCGCGGCATCCCACTGGCGCCAGGTGGGCTTGATGACCACGTTCCCGATTTTCAAGGGATGGAAGTGTTCCTTCCAGCCGTTTGCCCAATCCTCTTCATCCAGTTCGCGGCGCTGCAAGGCGCCCACCGGGGACAGATTGAAGGCCTGCAGATGCCAGAGAGCCTGCTCGATCTGGCTCTCCAGTTGCGCCTCGGCGTCGTTGAGGGGTAAGTAGGCGCGAATGATGGGCAGCCCTTCAAAGGTCGCCGGCTCCTCCCCTTCGATGTGCGACCGTATCGGTTGCTCGATGGCCACACCACCGGTACCGTGCTCTTGAAACACTCCGGCAATCGCATCGACTGCTTCAGGGTGCGCCTCGACCGACAGTTCGATCCACTTCATTGGTCTGCACTACCCGCCGAAGGCTTCTTTGACCTTTCCGAAGAACCCTTTGTCGTCCTCATGGTGCTCGGCCAGTTCGCGGCCCAACTCCTCTAACAGTTCGCGCTGCCGGGGAGTAAGTTTGCTCGGGGTGACCACATTGGTGACTATGTACATGGTTCCCCGCTGGTTCTGCGCGCGCAAATGGGGCACACCCTGGTGCCGGAGGGCAAAGCGCTTGCCATGCTGTGTGCCGGCTGGAATGCGCAGCTCAGTCTCACCTTCGAGAGTTGGAATGGTCAGTTCGTCGCCGAGGGCGGCTTGGGCCACGTTGACCGGCAGGTCGTAATAGATATCGTACCCGTCGCGCCGGAAGAATTGGTGCTCGTCCACGGCCAGCACCACATACAGGTCTCCCGGCGGTCCGGCCTTCGCGCCGATCTCGCCTTCACCGGTGAGGCGAATCTGCTGCCCATTGTCCACACCCGCCGGGATCGTCACGATGAGCGACTTCGACCCGCGCTCGCGTCCCTGGCCGCGACATTTGGTACACGGTGAGGCCACGATCTGGCCTTCGCCGCGGCAGGTATCACACATCACTACGTTGACGAACTGGCCGAATACCGACTGCTGCACACGGCGCATCTCGCCGCTGCCCTGACAACGGGGACAGGTTTGCGCCCCGCTGCCCGGTTCCGCGCCGCTGCCGTCACACTTACCGCAGATCTGCTGCACCGGGAGTTCGATGCTTTTCTCCACACCGAAGACAGCCTCTTCAAATGAAATATGGAGGTCGTAGCGCAAGTCCTGGCCGCGCTGCGGGCCGCGGTGTGAGCCACGGCGACCACCGCCGCCGAAGAATGTCTCGAAGATATCGGCGAATCCGCCCATATCGGTGAAGTTCTCGAATGAGCCGTTCTGGCTCGTGTGTCCGTAGCGATCATAGGCCGATCGCTTACGGGCGTCGCTCAGCACTCCGTAGGCTTCATTCACTTCCTTGAAGCGCGCCTCGGCGTCCGCCGCATTGTTGACATCGGGATGATACTGACGTGCCTGATTGCGGAACGCTCGCTTGATCTCAACTTCGCTGGCGGTGCGAGTAACGCCCAGAACCTCGTAATAATCGCGTTTGGTGGCCAAAATCGTTTCCTCTAGAATCGCCCATCGCCATTCAGGCGGGTGGGACTCGTCTATCTGATTGCGTATTGTAGCGCGGCCCGGTCTTACGGTCCGGTATTCTCAACTTCGCTGTCGTCGGCGATGCTCTGCGCCTCAGCATCGTCGGTGCTTTCCGCTGGTGGTTCACTTGCCGGCGGCGCTTTCGCCACCTCAACAAGGGCCGGCCGAATTACATGCCCATGCATGATGTAGCCGGCCTGAAGCACACGGACAACTTGGCCGGGCGCAACCGCGTCCGTTTCCTGCTCGGCAATGGCCTCATGCAGGTGAGGATCAAAGCGCTGGTCCTGGGCGTCGATTGCCGTGACTCCGCGCTGCTCCAGTATTGCCTGCATGTGCCGCTGGATCAGCATGACCCCCTGAATCCAGGTAAGCATGGCAAGGTTCCCTGGTATGGTGGTTAACGCGCGCTCAAAGTTGTCGAGCACGGGGAGCAAGTCGGCGACCAGCATCATGCCGGCCAGCTTGTCGGTCTCCGCCCGCTCCGCCTCGGTACGTTTGCGCAGGTTGGCCAGGTCGGCGGCGGCCCGATGCCAGCGATCTTGCAGATCGGTGCCGCGGCGCTCCGCCTCTTCTAGCCGGCGATTCAGGTCGGTGATATCTCCGGTCTCCGACGGCGCCGCCTCGACGGACCGACTCGTTTCCTTTTTTCGCCACTTCACCTCGAAGCGGGAATCGTCGTCAAGTGGTATCCCTGGTGTAGATTCCTGATTCTCTGTCTCTTCATCCATCTCAATACGCCTGAATTAATTCGGTCATCAATTGGGTCATATACCGGACCAGTGCCACGGCACGGGGGTACTGCAACCTGGTGGGCCCAACGATGCCTAGGTACCCGCTGCTCGATTCTCCCTCACCGTAGCGCCCCAGGACGAAACTGTAATCCTGCAGGCCGGCCCCCGGTGAATCCCCACCGATGACCACCTGCACTTCAGCCTCGCTGGAAAGAAGCGACAAAAGTTGCTGAATGGCGAATCCTTGCTGTAGGAAGTCGACCATGTGGCGCAGGCGTTCGTTGGTGGCGCCCACTGCTTCACCGGAACGGCCCGTGGCGAACTCCGGCTGACTGAGCATATCGGCAAGCCCAGCATGGAATACCTGCGCGTCGCGCTCCCCGGAGCGCCGCAGGAGATGCGCCACGACAGCGGCAATCGATGCATCGACCGCAGGCAGCGCGGGGACACCAGCTTCCACTTGGGCGGCGGTTGACCCGCGAAACGCCCGATTCAATCGGTCGGCCAGCGCGCTCAGTTCGTCCTGCGTACACGGTTCGGCTAGCGGAAGCATTTCTTGCAGCACGGCTCCATCAGCGAGGACAACGACGAGAAGGACCAAGCGGTTCTGGGTAGCTATGGCCTCCACGTGCCGCAGGCGGCACTCGGAGGACCTGGGTGCCGTGATTAGGCCTACATTGTGCATCCGGTACGCCATCACCGTGGCGGCTAGCTTGAGCCATTCCTGTGGATCGGTGGGGGACTGATGAAATTGATGAAGAATAGTGCGTGCTTCAGCGGACGGCAAGTGATCGGAACGCATAATCCGCTCCACGAAGTAACGATAGCCGGCATTGGTTGGCACCCGTCCGCCCGAGGTATGCAGCTGGTGTATATAGCCCAGATCCTCAAGCACCGCCATCTCGTGACGCACGGTTGCGCTGCTTACCCGCAGATCAGAGGCACCGACAATCGCCGCCGAACCCACTGGATGGGCCGCGGCGACGTATTGTTCGACGATTATGCGCAGAATCTGCTCTTGTCGCTCGGTTAGTAGCATAGTCGTCTCCCACAATGGACTTTTAGCACTCTAGAGGGAAGACTGCTAATTTCCTTACTGTACCACCCTCTCGGGACATCCGTCAATTGTTGACAGGCTTTTGTCTGCCATAGTACCAGGAGTATTGCTCGACTTGAATAGGGACTACAATCGAAACCATGTGGGACATTGTTGGGCACCAGAACGCCGTCCAAGTGCTGAGCGAGATGATCAGCGCCAATCGCGTGCCGCACGCCTTGCTGCTCACCGGTCCCGCATCTATAGGGAAGCGCCGGTTGGCGATTGAGTTCGCCAAGGCGCTGAACTGTGTGGGTGCACAACCTCCCTGTCAGCAGTGCGTCCACTGCCGCCAGACCGAGGCGGGATTTCACCCCGATGTGGTGGTCATCGAACCGGGTGAGGGCAAGACCGGCATCGCCATCGCGCAGGTCCGCGTGTTGCGCGATGACGCGTCTCTGCGTCCCTTTCAGGGTCGCGTCAAGGTATTCATTGTTGATCAAGCGGAAACGCTAACTGATCAGGCGGCCGATGCGTTGCTGAAGACGCTGGAGGAACCACAGCCCCAGGTGCAGATGGTCCTTATTGCCGTCGATGCCGATGCTCTGCCGGCGACTATTCTCTCCCGCTGTCGCGTGTTGTCACTTCAGCCCGTGGAGCAGAGTGCCGTGGCCGGCGCTTTGCTGGAGAAGGGAGCGACCCCGAAAGATGCCGAACGGCTGTCGCGCCTAGCACGAGGTCGCATCGGGTGGGCGCTGCGTGCCATGAGTCAGACAAAGCTGGCCGAACAACAGGAAGAGTTGGTCGAGCGGTTGATCGGTGTGTTGGATCTCGATCTGCTGGGCCGTCTGGCCCTCGTCGAAACGCTGACTGCTGAGCGGAAAGACCGCGCCGTGGTACGTCGAGCGCTTGAAGTCCTCGTGTTGTTGGCCCGCGACCTCATGCTGCTGTGCTACGACCGCCGGCCCTTGATGGCAAATACCGAACAGGCAGAGCGATTACGCCTACAGAGCCGGCGCCTCGGCGCGGGCGTGGTTCTACGCTACCTCCAGCGTCTGCGGCTCACCCTTGATCGCATTGATCAAAACGTGGACCCTCGCCTCGCTCTGGAGGCCCTACTAACGGATATGCCGTGACTGTCATTGGAGTAAGTTTCAGGGGGCGGCCCATGATGTGGCTTGAGGTCGGCGAGCATGCGGTGCAAACCGGAGACCGAGTAGTAGCCCTGGTGGATGATGAGAAAGCCGACGGCATGGTTCTCATCACACCCGAGCAGTGGGTGGGTGAACCGCCCCCGGCAAGTGGGCGGATCTTGGAGATGCGGCAAGCTCCACCGGTCAATGCCGAAACTGACCTGCCGCTGGCCGATCTTCCCCCACTCGGAGTGAGGGCGCGGGCTGGAGAAGTGCATGGCATTATCACCGCGATTGACCCATTGGCACGCACAGCGACGATCGCGGTGGCTGGCGGGGCAGACATCACTGTTCCCGCCGCATGTGTCCGTATCGAGCCCGATGATTCGTAGGCGCGGGCTGCCGTATACACCTGCTCCGTAGTCCCGGCTTTAGCCGGTATGCGGTTTCTCCGCCGAACACGTCCCGGCCCCGCGGGTGTGTCTGCGGGGGATGGCTCACCACGAGCGTCTTCCGGTTCACGGACGGACTCGATGGGCAACGCCCTACCGGCTAAAGCCGGGATTAAGACTGGTACCGATCTTCATGGTGAAAACCGATCAACCTCTGCCGGATCAACGATTGAAAGACAATCGCGTTTACAGAACGGGCAAATAGCGCTCCAATTCCCATGGAGTGACTTGCATCCGAAATTCCTCCCATTCCTCGCGTTTCGCTTCGAGAAAGCGGTCGCAGATGTGTTCACCGAGAGCGTCCATGATCACGTCGTCGCGTTCCAGCTGGTCCAGCGCCTCGGCCAGTGAACCGGGGAGCATTTCGATACCGCTCTGACGAAGGCGCTCGCTATCGAAGTGGTACAGATTCTCCTCGATTGGATCGGGCAAGGGCAACTCGCGGCAAATGCCGTCTAGGCCGGCGGCGAGCATGACGGCGAACGCGAGGTACGGGTTGGCGCTAGGGTCCGGACAGCGTAGCTCGATGCGGGCTGACTTCGGCTTGGCCGGCGTGATCCGCGGCACGCGGATCAGCGCAGAGCGATTGACACGTGCCCAACTTATATAGACCGGAGCCTCGTAGCCGGGAACCAGACGCTTGTAGGAATTTACCGTGGAGGCAAGCACGGCACACATGCCGCGGGCATGGGCGAGCTGCCCGGCAATAAAGTGACGGGCCATGGCGGAGAGACCGTACTCGTCACTGAGGTCGAGAAACGCATTATCGCCAGTTTCCTCCCGGAACAAGCTTTGATGCACGTGCATGCCCGATCCGTTGACACCGAAGATGGGTTTGGGCATAAAGGTGGCGTGAAGATTATGGAGCTGAGCGATGGCTTTGAGGGTGTATTTGAAGGTAACCGCGTTGTCCGCCGTGGCCAGCGCCTGGCCGTAGCGAAAGTCGATCTCGTGCTGCCCGATGGCCACCTCGTGGTGGGAGGCTTCGACGTTGATGCCCATGTCCTGGAGCGCGTTCACCATCTCTTTGCGCACGGTGAGAGCTAGATCGGTGGATAGATCGAAATAGCTGGCGCGATCGTGCGGCAAGGGCGCCTCGCGGCCATTGTCGCCGGGCACTAGAAGGAAGAACTCAAGCTCGGGGCCAGTATAGAACTCCAGACCCATCCCCTGAGCACGATTGAGCATGCGCTGCAGTATGTGCCGAGGATCTCCGGCGAATTCCACGTCGTCCGGAGTGAAGACCTGGCAGATCACGCGGGCAGTGGTATTGTCGCCACGCTCCCAGGGAATCAACTGGAAGGTGGAGATATCCGGCTTCAGATACATGTCCGATTCAGCAATGCGGGCGAAGCCCTCGATCGAAGAGCCGTCGAACCACGTGCCGTGCTCAATGGAATCGGCGAACTGGTGGATAGGAATAGTGACGCTCTTCACCGCGCCAATGATGTCGGTGAACTGCAGATTAACGAAGCGAACTTCCTCCTCATCGGCGCGACGCAGGACCTTCTCGGGCGTGACGGACAACATGTCTCTCCTCCTCGTGTGGGCCATAAAGTAAACCGATGATAGCAGGCTTGAGGCTGGTAGAATCGCCGCGATATGAATGACATCGAGCAACTGCATATGCGCATCCTGGGCTGCCGGCGCTGTGAGGAGGCCGGCTATATCGAACGGGCGGCGCCGGTCGTGGCCGGTGGCACGGCGAGTCGACTCATGTTGATCGGCCAGGCGCCGGGGATCACTGAACTCCACGTTCGCCGTCCGTTCGCCGGACGCGCCGGAAAAGAACTCTTTCGCTGGCTGTCATCTATCGACATAACCGAGGACGATTTCCGGGCTCGGGTCTACCTGACATCCATTACCAAGTGCTTTCCTGGTAAGACCCCGGGCGGAACCGGCGACCGACGACCGTCGAGCCGAGAGATGGCGCTCTGCCGTCCGTGGTTGGAAGAACAGCTCTCCCTTATCCAACCGGAGGCGATCTTGTTGGTGGGTGGCCTTGCCGTCGAACGCTACTTGCCCAAACAGCCTTTAAACGAATTAATTGGTCGCGGTTTCGAGCAAGATGGGATCCGGCTCATCCCCCTGCCTCACCCATCCGGAGCGTCGCGCTGGTTGAATGTTTCGGCGCACCGAGAATTACTGACACAGGCACTCTCCCTTGTCCGGGCTGAATGGGATCGACTGGTTATGCCGGTGTCTGACGCCGGGGCCGGTGGACTCCGCCGCAAATAATGTACATGTGAGGTGCTCTACGTCGGTGGCTCGGATTTCCCTGTTATGTCTTGGCAACATCGAGAGGCTGGGCTTCGCCAGCCCCGAGAGACACCTCGATCTCGAGACGGTCGCCCGTCACGGTGGTCGGGTACTCGTGCTGTCCTGCCCAGCACACGGTATAGTCGCCTGCGGGGAGCATCGGAACCTCGATGGTCGTGCTGCGCTCCACGGTCGTGGAGTTGAATGTCATGAACGAGCGTGTTGCTGGCGGAAACTGTGCCAGGGCCGACAGCCTCGGCAGATCGAGCGAGCAGACCAGGATCTCGGAGTCGGTCGGCCTTCCCAAGGCCTCCAACATGAGATACAACCAGAAGATCTCGCCCGTGCCGTACAGCTCCTTGCCCAGTCGCCCTTGCTCAGGAAGCTCGATCGTTCCTAGGTTCTCGTAGGGTATCGAAGGCCCTGGTCCCGTCGTCTCCCCTCGTAGCACGTCAAAGAACGCCCTGTTGTGGCGCCTCTGCGCATCCAGCAGCCGTAACAGGAGTTTTGCCTGAACCAGACCCATTCGCAGCAGATGCGGCCAGGGAAGAATCGATTCAACATTCTCCTTGAACGCGGGATACAACAGCGAGGCACAGCCTTGGAACATCCCGGTCAATGAATCGCCACTGGCGGAGTGATCATCCCAATATGTCATGCGGAGCTGGGCCGCGAGCAGGTCCCTCACCCAGGCCGCGGCCGTGCTGTCGCCGGTCTCTTCGGCCAGCAGCGCTGCCGCCGCCGCTGCGAATCCAAGCTGCTGTGGCTCGTGCCACATACGATCCACTGTCAGGCTGCGAAGGGTACTCAGGGCAATTCGTGCCTCCTCGAGATGGCTGGTGTCCCCCGTGTGAGCATGCGCCAACATCTGTCCATAGGCGTACATGCCGCCCACGCTGTAGTTGGTGGCTGCTCTGACTGGGCTTCGAGTCGCGATATCCACAAACAGTGGAAACACGTAGTGGACGCGCCTTGCCATTTCTTCAGCGCCCGATACCGCATCCAGAAACATCTCCCAGAGTTGGTCGTCACCGGTAATGGCCGCCATCCACGGCAGCTTGATCAGCGCGTTTTCTAAGAAGTACCAGATGTCTTCGATCGGGTGTTCGCCCGACGACGGAAACCAGTTGCCCACCCATTTCTGATCTGGAAGGTGGAATAATGGAAGTGTCATCAGAAGTTTGCGCAAGTGGTCCTCGGCTCTCGGTTCGGGGTGCAGCTTGAGATAAAGCGCGAGAGGCGGTATTACGTCGGCCTGCGTCATGAATTCCAGAACCGTGGGACGCCTATCTCCTGGCCGCACGCTCGAAGTGTCGCGCACGTAAGCCGGATGTCCGGTATAGCCCTCGACCGTGAGCCGCGCCATTGGTTCGTCAAGCAGATCTTTGAGCGCACCGGCCGACAGACTTCTCCATGACGGCGGAGGCGCTTCGGCAGCCGGAATGAACTGCTCAACAGCGGCAATCATCTCCCGCTGAGCTTCCCACTCGCCGGGCGCGATGTCGCGCGGCTGTTGTCTGAAGTACCAGATAAAGCGGTGCGAACCCGCAGCCAACGTGTTCGTATCTCCGTTACTCATCAGCCCAATACCATATTGATGGCTGGCACGGTTCACTCGTAGGCCACACCGATAGTCGAGAAAACGGCGCGGTGTCCACGTAAGATGCGTAGCGGGCACGTACATCACGGTTTCCACTCGCATCCGCGGATCGTAATAGTACACCACCGGGAGGTCATTGCCGCCCAGCCCCTGACAATTGACGGTGGGACTGCTCAAGAGCGTCTGGCGAAAGGTGTGTGTCTGCCGCTCGTCCATAGTGACGATCTTCCCAAGCCAGAGAATTAGCTCCGGACTTGCTGCCACGGCAATTGGCAGTTCAACCGTCACCTCGATATTGATCCATCCGCCGGAAACGGCGCATATACGGCCTTGCCATGTACCGGACTCAGCATTTCCTGCGTGTATCCGGCTCGACATTGCGCCGTGTAGGGTAAGGCCGTTACTGTCCGTCTCACCATGCAAGGCCGTGAGATCCAGCCCCTCGACGAGTGAGGTTGTGCCGGAGCAGCTGTCACGCCAGTGGTCGCCGTCGCGCACCTGGCACCCTATTACCGGGTGCCCCTGTGTGTCCCGCGTGACGCCGGCTCGAAAGTTGTCTGACTCCAGAGAGCCGCCCGTGTCGAGGAAACTTGCCAAATCGTCGTGGTAGTTCATCTGTATCCTCTCCTTCGACT
The DNA here is from genome assembly GCA_051004335.1 of Chloroflexota bacterium. Taxonomy (GTDB): domain Bacteria; phylum Chloroflexota; class UBA5177; order UBA5177; family UBA5177; genus CAVSUG01. The sequence continues at coordinate 4,871 of JBPCKK010000151.1, read as the reverse complement.
GTTAGCGAACAAGATCGATGGTCGTCGGCGCGGACCATGTCGCTGATCGGCCAGCATCGAAGCCAGGGCGCCTCCAGCATCGTGTACCGGCTGCCGTCCCGCCAAATCCTCGGTACTGCGGGAGTAGAATGATAAACCGCTCATGCGAACAAGGAGGAACGACGTGGCCAGCTCGACAACCGTCCGGAGCACCGTGCCAAAAGATGAGTTCCGTCAGTACGACGAGGCTCCGGAGCGCATCAAAGAGTTTTATCGGCTCAATCATGAGAACCAGACGCTTGGGTTCGTGCTTGAGATGAAGCAAAAATACACCCCGCGGCAGAACCGTCACATCCGCATGACGATGTGGGACATGACACAGCGTCTCAATGCAATGGTCGACGACAGCGACCCCGACGTGGACTTCACGCAGATTGAACATGCCATGCAGGCGGCGGAGCGTATTCGCGCCGACGGACACCCAGAGTGGATGATCGTGACGGGCTTTATCCATGATGCCGGCAAGGTGCTGGCCATGGGACACGGCGTTCCCCAATGGGCGGTGGTGGGAGACACGTTTCCCGTCGGATGCGCGTTCTCCGACAAGATTGTCTATCCGGAGTTCTTCGCCGGAAACCCAGACACCAGGCATCCGATCTACTCAACCCGCAATGGGATATATGACGAGCACTGTGGCCTTGACAATGTTCACCTCTCATTTGGGCACGATGAATGTCTCTACCACGTGATCAAGGGAATCCCGAGTTTGCCCAAGGAAGCGCTCGCCATGATTCGCTATCACTCTTTCTATGCCTGGCATCGAGAAGGTGAATACGCGCATCTCATTAATGGGCATGACGAGGAAATGTTGCCCTGGGTGCAGCTATTCAATCCGTACGATCTCTATTCAAAAGGGGATGAGCGGCCGGACGTGGTGGGGCTGGAACTCTTCTATGAGGAGCTGGTCAACAGATACTTCCCGGAACCGCTACTCTGGTAGAAGCGATTCAGTTCACCGTCATGAGGGGACAAATGGACGAGAGCACTATCGAGACGGAAGATTTCGGCACACCGGCAGCTGGCGACGTCAATACATCTCCCCAAAATACAAGCGACGACGTGCCGCGGCGCGTTTTCCTGGCCGGACTCGGCGCCGTGGCTGAAGTGCGCGATACCGTTGAGCGAACCGTGGATCGGCTGATTGACCGCGGGGCGCAGGCTCAAGAGGATCTGCGTGAGCGAAGCCAAGAGATGCGACGCCAGCGATCCGCCAGCCGAAATCGCATCCGTGATCTGTTTCGCTCGACGATGGATGGTGTGCTGGATACGATAAGTGTGCCCAGTAAGGGTGACATGGACACCATCAATGTCAAGCTCAATATCCTTACCCGCAAAATCGACGATCTGCAGATGCAGCGGATGGACGAGGTAGACCCGGTCACCCCGGGATCGCCTCCCGGCCCAACCACTGGAGATCTTGCGACCTAAGACAAGATGGGCCATCACCCGCCTCCTGAGAGGCGGGTGATGGCATGCTACTTGCCGTGAAACGCCTTTGTGTGGACTATGCGCGCCAGTTCTCTCAGACCGGCGATGATTCGCGGTCCGGCACGGCTGATCAGGTCATCGTCAAACGGGTAGATGCGACCAGTCCTCACGGCGTCGATCGTCTGCCAGCCGGATCGTGCCTTCACCTTTGCCGGACTTTCGCCGTAGGCGGCGTCGCCGAGCACGATGACCTGCGGATTCAGTTGCACCAGCGCCTCCAAATTGAACTGGGGGTAACAGAGCGTACCCGAACAGGACTTGACGGTGTCGGCCACGTTTGTGCCTTTGACCAGGTGGATTCCGTTGTCGATGAAGGTTCCAGGGCCGGCGGTGTACGGCTCCGTGGGATTGGTCCCGTCAACCTCGTAGTAGACGCGTGGATGTGAGTGTACGTGGGCAAGTGAGGTGCGTAGCGACGCCAGTTGCCCTGTCATCGTTCCCACGACTTGACGTGCCTGAGTGCTCGTTCCGGTGGCCTTGCCGACAAGCGCTATGTCATGCAAGATACTCTTGAGATTCGAGGGATCGAGCACCATGACCTTTAGACCCACGCTGCGCATCTGGGCAAACGTGGATTCCTCGCTCTTGCTGTAGGAAGCGATAACCAGCTGCGGTTGGAGCTGAACGATTGCCTCGACATTGAAGTCGCTGCCCTGGTAGCCACCTTCGATGTGGGTGAGCTGTGGCGCCTTGATCGGATAGTCACGACCGAGGCGGGACGGCCACTCGCTGGGATAGCGGAAGTCGCGCGGCTTGCCCGCGCTAGTCACGATTCCGGTAGCCCCTTCGGAGAACTTGCTTCCGTCCCCCACGAGTTTTCGTTCCAAACCCAGGGCGAAGAGCGTCTCGGTGTCGCGCGGATCAAGGGAGAGGATGCGCGATGGCGCTCTGGTCAGGTGGATGCGAAAGCCGTGATCGTCGACCACCGTAACCGGAAATGCGTGTTGGTGCGCGCGCGACGCGGCATGGCTGGATTGCGCGGAGAGCAGCGCTGTGGAAAGACAGAACGCCAGGGCGAAGAGTAATCGTGTCATCTGAGCCTCGCAAGAGTGTGATTCAGGCGATTAGACGAAGCGTGCAGGTATAAAGGAAAACCCCTGTTCGATCGAACAGGGGGGTCAGGTGTGCTCAGATGCCATGCCGACCCTCCCTTTGCCAACGAAGGTGTGCGGGCAACGGCGAGGAGTGGTTTTCTGGCTTACGAGCCCGGAGGGGATCCCTCACGGCTGCGCATACAGTAGCGTGGACTGCGCCGGTCTTTCACCGGACTTGCCCGTGCTCCTCGCCATATGCGATTGCCCTTCAGGCTAGCACACTGAGATCAGCCCTCTCGGCGAGTCTGGTCGATGGTGCCGCCCCCGATGACGCGGTCACCGTCGTAGAAGACAGCAAGTTGTCCGGGGGCAGCGCCCCAGACGAGCTCATCAAAGCGAATCTCAGCCGTGTCATCGTCCAAGAGTTGTATCGAGGCCGGACGTTCCGGTGTGCGATATCGAATCTTCACGCCCCCGTCAAACTCGTCGTCAGGCCGAGCGCCCGTGAATGAGAGCCGGGAGCAATGCAAAGAGCGGCAGGCGGCGTCCTCACGGTCGCCGACCACCACCTGGTTCGCGCGCGGCCGCAGTTCGATCACGTAGCGCGGCTCGGCGGCGGCGATGCCTAGGCCGCGACGCTGGCCCACTGTATATTCCTGGACACCGGTATGATGACCTACTACCTGACCGTCCCGGTCAACAATGTCACCGGGCCGGTCGACATCACCCACGTATTGGCGGAGAAACTCGCGGTAGTTCCCGCCGGCCACGAAGCAGATCTCCTGACTGTCCGGCTTGTCGGCAACCGCCAGATTAAATTCTCGCGCTCGTTCTCGGGTCTCGGTCTTGACCATGCCGCCCAGGGGAAAGAGGACGCGGCCTAGATGATCCTGTTGCAGCGTATGCAGCATGTACGACTGATCCTTGCGCGGATCAACCGCCTTTTTGAGGATGTACTCTCCCCGTACCGCGTCGAACTCAGTGCGGGCGTAATGGCCGGTGGCCACGAAGTCGATGCCCAGTTCATCGGCACGCTTGAGCAGCCCGTCGAAGCGCACGAATTGATTGCAGCGGACGCACGGATTGGGAGTGCGCCCGTCCAGGTACTCGCGGGTGAAGTCGTCGACCACGCGATCGGCGAACTCCTCGCGAAAGTTGGGAACGTAATAGGGGATGCCCAGCCGAGTTGCCACGCGGCGGGCATCATCCACCGCATCGATGGTGCAGCAGCCTTGCATGGCGCTGGCATCCTCGAACAACCCGGAACGATGCCAGATTTGCATGGTGATGCCGATCACCTGGTATCCGGCACGCTGCAGGAGGGCGGCGGCGACCGAGCTGTCGACGCCGCCACTCATACCCACGAGCACGGAGCCGCGCGATGTCATCATCTCTCCCATCCAGTAAATATTTCCATTATCATTGACATTTGTTCGGTAGGGGCGGCTTCCGTGCCCGCCCCGCAGGCGGCCGGCGCCCGTCCAATAGTTGGTCGAATTGCCTGAGAATAGCCGGCCAAACTCGTTTTGAGACGGTCCCAACGTGAGTAAATGTGGGCAGAATGGGGTCCTTCAACCGAGGGGGCTCTCCACAATGTAGCGCGGGGCGCTGTCCCCGCGTGCTTACTCACGTTGGGACTGTCTCCTCGTTTGCCCCCTGTCTTGCATATGGGTCCCATTTAGCCGGTTCGCTTGAGCCGGCCAGTCTTTTTGGCGAAGTGTTCAGCCCACATGAAGAGCCACACACCCATGGGAATGGTAACCACCCCGATGACGGCAAGTGGAATCAGAGCGTGCAGCATGATGCTTGCGCTGGGTGTACCAAGCAAGACCTTGCGAATGCCGTCCAGAACGTAGGTGGCCGGGGAAACGTGGGAAATCGGCTGGATCCAGCCGGGTAGCACGCTCACCGGATAGTACACCCCGGAGACCAGCAACATGCAGGCCTCGATAACGTAGGTCATCTGGGCTCCCTTTTCGGTGAAGAGGAGAGGCAGAACCGCCGCCATGATGCCGATGCCGACAAATGAAAGACTGCCCAGAGTGACGATGGCCAATGCCGGCAGCAGACCCGCCTCGTTTGCCTGGAGGTGAAACATGAAGGTGAGCGCCACCAGGACAATAGCGGTGCGCGCCAGACCATAGACGATGCCAAACAGGCAGGAGCCGAGGATGTAGGTGAGAACGGAGATCGGCGCCATCATGGAATACTCGATGGTGCCCTCCCAGCGCTCCCACTGCACGCTTTCGGCGATGGCCATGAAGAGGTTGGCCATGTACGACCAGGTAAGGGCGCCGATGGCCAGGTAGA
>JBPCKK010000150.1:0-15038 GCA_051004335.1 Chloroflexota bacterium | reverse complement strand
CTTGTCTTTCAGTCCGGCTTCACCTGCAACAGCGGTGTCATTCCCGTCCTCGTGGGCGACGGGGATGCGATTCTCAGCGATGAGTTGAACCACGCAAGCATCATCGACGGCATCCGCATGACTCGCGCCGAACGCAAGATCTGGCCCCATGCCGATATGGACGCTCTGGAAACCGCCCTGCAAGAGACACAGCACCTGCGTCGTCGCCTCATCATTACCGACGGCGTCTTCAGCATGGATGGCGATGTTGCCAAGCTTCCGGAGATCGTCGAGCTTTCCGAGCGTTATGGCGCCATCGTCTACGTGGATGATGCGCACGCCAGCGGCGTCTTTGGCCGAAATGGTCGCGGAACCGTTGATCACTTCAATCTCCAAGGTCGCGTTCATGTGCAGGTGGGCACGCTCTCCAAAGCATTGGGCGTCGTCGGAGGCTATGTAGCCAGTACGCGCGCGTTACGTGATTTATTAATCCAACGTAGTCGAACCTTCCTCTTTACCACCTCGCATCCACCGGGGGTCGCCGCCGCCTGCATCGCCGCCATTGATGTTTTGCTTCAGGAACCGGAGCGCATCGAGCATCTATGGGACAACACGCGCTACTTCAAGAGTGGGCTCCAGAACCTGGGGCTTAACACGGGCGCTAGTGAGAGTCCCATTACTCCGGTGATCGCCGGTACCGGGGTAAAGGCAATCCGCTTGAGCGATCGCCTCTTTGAAGAGGGCATCTTCGCCCAGGGCATTGGCTACCCCGTAGTTCCCGATGCCAAGTCCCGCGTACGTACCATTGTCACCGCGACGCACACGCGTGAAGACCTCGATAAGGCGCTGCGCGCCTTCGCCAGGGCCGGCCAGGAACTGGGTCTAACCTCGGCGGTCGCGGCCAACTAATTGAATGGAGTGAGCATGCAGATAACCGTTGCTGAATCAATTTCAGACCTTAACGACCAGACAGTTCTCGTTGTTCCCTATCTGGATGGCGACGACCTAAGTGACGTCGAAGACGTGGCTCGTTTGGGCGGCGACCGCTTGCGCGGCGCCCTGCAACGCAAGGAGGTGCGTCCAACCCTGTACGACACCACATTGTTTCACGGCGAGAATGGCTCGCCCTCGCTCCTGCTGATCGGCGCCGGAAAACGAGATGAACTGGATGCACTTCGTCTGAAACGCGTCTTCCAGGCAGCGTCGCGGCACACGACCGGCCGTGGCTATCACCATGTCGCCGCGCTTGACCGCGGGGTGACTGAGCCCGAGATATTTGCCCAAGCGGCGGTTCAGGGTTCCCTTGAAGGCGCCTACAATTCGGCCATCAAGAAGACCGACCGGAAGGATGAACGATCTCTTGACACCGTGGCGCTCGTGTCGCGCCGCTCGAACAACGATCTAAACGCCGGCGCCCATCTGGGCCAGTTCGTGGCGGATGCCGCAACCATCACTCGTGACCTGGTGAACCTGCCGCCAAACGACCTGACACCGACAGTCCTGGCGGAGCGGGCACAGGCGCTGGCCGGAGAGCACCATCTCACCTGCACTGTCCTTGACGAGTCCGCGATGCGCGGCATGGGCATGGGTTCATTGCTCGGCGTGGCCGCCGGGAGCGAGCAGCCTCCGCGCGTTATCAAGTTGTCCTATGGTCCCGAGGATGCGCCGATCAAGCTTGCCCTCGTCGGTAAGGGGCTCACCTTCGACTCGGGAGGTCTCTCCTTGAAGACGGCACAGGGCATGGAGACCATGAAGAGTGATATGGGCGGCGCAGCCGCGGTAATCGGCGGCATCATGGCTGCCTCCCACCTCGATCCCAGCAATATTCAAATCACCGCCTATGTCGGCGCCACGGAGAACATGCCCGGTGGCGGAGCCATGCGACCCGGTGACGTCCTGACCGCGCTCAACGGTGAAACCATCGAAGTGTTGAATACGGATGCTGAAGGTCGCCTCGTCCTGGCTGATTTGTTGACGTTTGCTAGCCGTGAGGGCGCTACCCATATCGTCGACTTCGCCACGCTTACCGGCGGCGCGGTGGTGGCCCTTGGTACTGCCGCGACGCTGGCCACCGGACGCCCGATGGAATGGGTTCGCCAGGTGGTGCAGGCGGCCGACACCGGCCTGGACCACGCCTGGGCCATGCCGATGTACGACGAGTACCGCCGGGGCATGGATAGCGACGTGGCCGACATCAAGAACACCGGTGGCCGCGAAGGTTCAGCGTTAACCGCTGCCGCCTTCCTCGGCGACTTCGTGGACGTGCCCAACTGGTGTCATATGGACATCGCCGGGACCGCATTTGCCGATGATCCCAGCCCATACCGTCCAGGTGGTGGCACCGGCGAAGGCGTGGGCACGATCGTGGCTCTCGTCCGGCAATTGACGTCCGGAACGAGCAGCTAGCAAAGGAATAGCAATGGCCGAATATACCGACAGTTACGAAAAGGGCGAGATGGTGCCCCATCCCGGCACCTACCGCTGCACCGGCACTGGAGAAATCTGGGTAGCGGATCAGGACAACATCCGCTTCCCGCCGTGCGAAACCTGCAAGGACGGTAAGTGCCGCTGGGTTCCCGTTTCGGATGCAACCTAACGTAGGTTTCGCACGAATGACGGGGGATGAGCGAGAAACGAGGGCAGCGTCCCATCTGGCATTATCCTGGTGAGATCCAAACTTTGGGCTGGTAAAGTACGTGACGATTGAGTTTGCGCGCGACCGGCTGCCTAGTCAGGAGACAACCGACATTTGATCTCGACTAAGGTAGACCATGGGTAAGATGCTGTATTCGGTCAGTATGTCGCTGGACGGCTTCATCGCCGGTCCAAATGGTGATATGTCCTGGTTAACCGAGCACCTCGGCCCCAACCCGACGGTGGACCAGATTGTCGGCAAGATCGGCGCTCTTCTCGTCGGCGGCCGCACCTTTCGCGGCGACGATCCGTACAAGGACACGAGCAAAGAAGGCAAGCTGTTTGGCGGGGGCTGGGCCGGACCACAGTTTGTGCTCACCCACCACGTCCCAGAAAAATCGGCGCCGGGTGTCACCTTCGTTGGTGACCTCGACACCGGCGTTGCCGCGGCGAAGGCTGCTGCGGGTGACAAATACGTCAACATCCTCGGCGCGAACACCGCTCAGCAGGGCCTCGACGCGGGCGTTCTCGATGAGATCCTCGTATGCATCGCACCCGTCCTGCTCGGGGACGGCGTCCGGCTGTTCGACAAACCGGGTGGGACTAGTGTCAAGCTCGAACGCCTCAGCCTGACCCACGCGCCGCGAGTGACGAACCTCTGGCTACGCGTCGCTACATGAGCCATTGGTTGGGCCCGGGAGGTGCGCTGCCGTATTGCCGCCGATACCCGCGCCATGATACCTGCGCCATTCACACGAAACCTACCCTAAACGGGCAAACCGCCGGTAAGCTCGGACAGAGCCAGCCTTATTTCCTCGCACACCGTTTCATCGATCTCGGCGCCGAGCACGGACACCAGTAGATCGATTACCAGCCGCTGCTCACCAATCCTGGCGCCTACTTGACCAACTGCCCAAGCCGCGTGCCCTCGAACCAGCGGATGCTCATCCTCTCGCATCGCCCGCGCCAGCGGTTCGATCTCCTGTATCCCGCCGACGTTGCCCACGGCCACCGCGGCATTCCGCCTGAGCATCCATACCTTTGCTCGACGAATTGAAGTCCCGCGAAATGCGTCGAGATACTCCTCGTGTGACAGGAAAAGCAGCCAGAGGAGATCGAGGTGCTGCCGGACTCCGTCGCTGAATAGCGGGTTCTCACTGGTAGTTGAGGCATCCTGGTCCACGTCGTTAGAGATGTTTCCCGTACTATCGGGGCGACACAGGCCGTCTGCGGGCGGCGGGCGGCCACTCGGGGCCGCCCCTACCGGTCCGATATCAGTGTGGACTGCGGTAGGTGGCGCGTTGGCGGTACGCCCAACATAGGCTCGAACCTCGGCTGCCCAGGCGCGTCGCTCCCCTCCAGACTTGAGATGCGGAGCCATGCTGGGCGGACAGACGTCCTGGCAAATATCGCAGCCGAAGACCCAGGCGCCCATGGACGATCGCAGGCTACGCTGTATCGGGTCGCGATGCTCAATTGTGAGGTAGGAGATGCAGCGCCGGCTATCAATACTGTAGTCAGGCCCGAGCGCGCCAGTCGGACAAGCGGCAACGCATAGACGACATGATCCACATTCGCGCTGCAGAGGCTCATCCGCCGGTAGTTCCAGCGTGGTGATGATTTCGCCCAGCACCACCCACGATCCGAATCGCTCCGTGAGAATGTTGGTGTTCTTACCGTACCAGCCAAGACCGGATCGTGCGGCAAGTGCCTTGTCCATGGCTGGACCGGTATCCACGTACCAACGCGTCTCTCCGCCAAACTCGGCGCGCAGAGCGCCGGTGAAGCGTTCCAGCCGCTCGCCTAGAACTGCATGGTAGTCGTTTCCCCAGGCATAGTGTGCCACTCGGCCCGACATGGGCGGCTCGGGACCACGTTTGCCCTCCCAATACGCCAGCGCCACCGAGACCACCGATCGTGCTCCGGAGTGCACTTGCGCGGGAGATGAGGAGCGGTCCACACGCTCCGGCGTGATCCAGCCCATCTCACCGTGTCGCCCTTCTGCTACCCACTCGAGGTAGCGCGACCGCTCAACGTGCAGATCGGTCGCCGGTCCGATCCGAACCAGATCGAATCCATACTCTCGGCCCAGATCCTTCACCCGGATGCTCTGGTCAGTCATGTTGGTCACGTAGTAGTGGTCGGAACACCACTCTGCTGAAGGAGCTCGCCCAGCTGCTGCGCGTTGCGCACGCCGTAATCGCTGTAGCAATTATTCATGAGCGCGTGTACCTCGCGTGTCTCTTCCTGCAGGCGCTCGATCTTCGGCACCCACTCTTCAAGTTCCGTCTCGGTGTAAAGATAGCGGAAACGCTCCTCCACACCGACGTTGCGCTTGTCCCAAGTCTCCTCGCGCCGCCCATGGAAGCGCACCACAGCCAGGTCGGCAGTCGCTGCCGCAATCGGCGGCACGCTCGCCGCCGTTCCTTGCGGCTCGTCCACCGACGTGTAAGCGATGTGGTGCTCGCGCAGGAAATTCAGCGTGTGTTCCGCGTGTTTCTCGTTCATCCAACTGGGCTGACGAAACTCCACGGCAATCGGGTAATCTGGCAAGCGTTCGCGCGCTGCCGCGATGCGCTCCAGGTTGTCCTTGCCATAGAAAAACCACTTGGGAAATTGGAGGAACACGGCGCCCAGTTTGCCCGCGTGATGCACCGGCATCAGCGCGCGTCGATACATCTCCCAGATCTCGTGAACAAACTCCGGCGGGAGGTCCTTGTCGTACACATTTTTCTTCTCGCGAAGTGCCTCTGGCAGTTCCTCACGAAGGCGTTTGGGCAATGCGCGTAGCGGAGTCGGGTGGCCGGTGAATAGGCGAAATGCCTTGAAGTCGAACGTGAAGTTCTCTGGTGTCCGCTCGGCCCAGAGCGTGGCGGTCCGCTCGGCAGGCAAGCCGTAATAGGTGCTGTCCACCTCGACGAGGGCAAATTGCGAGGCATAAAAGCGTAGTCGCTCCTCTGCTGTATCGGCCTCACTGGGATACCAGCCGGAGGCAAGGAGTGTTGGGTCCGTCCACCCCGACGTACCGGTCAGCACCGTGCCCATCATTCACCCCTGATCATCCGCGTGCTCGCGTGCAGCGGCCAAGATATCATCCCCACGGACACGTTCGAAGGGAGTACTGCAACGGTTGCAGTAGTACTGAACGGTAAGAAGCTGTTGTCCGAAGAGCGAAAAAAACTCAGTGTCCGTCGATCGGCAAAAGGGACACATAACTTGCGCCGTTCGCGGTTCCATCATAGCCGCACAAGGCCCGCGGGCTCGAGGACGTAGTTCACGCGGAGAGTGAAGCTCCCGCGCAACGCACAAGCTTGAGCATCGAGCACGCCCGTTTCGGCAAGCTCAGGAGCAGCCGCCGCGAACCAACCGAGCGTATCCGGTGTTACCCGATCGAGTGACTCCTGGAGGGCCCGTTGGACTCCACCTCCGCGTTTGGCCAATCGCTTTGTCCACCCTTCGGCGTGCAACCAGTGGAGCGGCTCCTCTTCGAGGATCCGGCGCGACCGCACGCCCAGGTCGCTTTCCGTCGAGCCTCGCGCCGCTTCGAGCACAACGGTGAGCGCCGTATCGAAGAGAAGATTGGCAGCCACGAAATCCGTCCAACCAGCAAATGGCTCTTGCAGGAATCCCGCCGGACGGAACGTGGTCCGCGTCTCCGGCTTAGTTTCCGGCGAATCACCAACCAGCGTGCGGAGTAGCGGGTAGAGGCCACGCGCATGGCCAATTTCCTCCTGCGCCATCGCCGCCGCCGCGACTGCCGATTCCAGCGTTGGCGCCGCCGTACACCATTCAGCATAGCGCCGCCCCAGGAAGAGTTTGTTGTCGGCAAGGCCTTCCACCAGATGCACAAGTGGTGTGCCGGCTTCAATACGTGCTGCCATCCTCGCTCCTCTCAGCTACGCACAGCCGTCACGCTGGACGCCCGCGGATAGAGCACCATCTCAATCCAGGTGAATTCATCGAAGATGTGGCGGGCATAGACCAGAGCGAGATCGGGATCGTCCGCAGCCACCGTCCCGACGTGCGCCAGCGGTTCCTCAAACTTTCGGCGGGCAAAGACTTCCCACATCGTGGCATCCTCAAAACGGCGCGGAGCGACAACGGCGTTCATACCGAGATGCCCCACTCACGTAGCCCCGCTTTGCCGTCCTCAGTGAGGCGATCTTTCGTCCAGATTGGTTCCCAGACGACTTCGATGCGCACACGTTCGACGCCCGGCTCACGTCCCAGACGCGCCTGGATGTCATCGATAATCATGTCCATAGCGGGACAACCCATGGATGTGAATGTGATCTTCACGTCAACCGTCCCCGCGTTCACCTGCAAATCCACTATCAATCCCATGTCGACGATACTAATGGGCAACTCGGGGTCCTCGACATCGAGAAGCGCGTCGAGAAGATGGGCTCGATCCAGCAGCGGAGCGATCACGCTTGTTCGACGAGGCGCTCCAGGCCTCGCTTACCACGTTGGATTGTCTCGATATATTGCTCATTCATCGGTCCCCGACGCCTCCAGCGCACCAGGACATCGTCCCAGGAGATGGCGCCGTCCTCAAATCGCCAGCGCTTTTCACCTTCGTCGAACTGCGCGGGAAACGGACAATCGATGACGTACTCCTGCCGCTCGACGTCATAGTGCGCCGGGACACTCAGTCCCAACTCCTCGGCCAGCGGCACCGCCGTGGACATCCATGTCTGGCGCAATTGGTCGTTTGATTGCCCCTTGAAACCGAAGCCCAATTGCTCGCCATGTCGCTTCAGATTGTCGGGCAGACCGAACCACTCGAGCGTCAGCACGAACATCCAGTCGACCGCGCGCTGCAATTCCGCCCGGCCCTCCGCTGTTACCGCAATCTTGCGCATGCCATTCTCGCCGTGGCGCAGGTGAAAAGTCTCCTCCTTGTCCACCTTGACCAAGGCCCGCTTCCACGGACCAAAGGTAGTGCTCTGAAAGATGTCGCCCAGGAGACAGAAGCCGGCCCGGTCGTAAAGTGCGTTGGCCACGATCAGCTCAACCCAATTGGTCAATGGTATGTCGAAGGCGTATGGGTATTTGAATTTATTGGGAGCCCGCTCATAGATGAGCTTCTCGGTGTCGACGCCAAGGTCGCGCATCAGCCGGTAGGCGATATGCGCGTGGCCGAGCTCATCCTGAATAATGGCCGTCGCCGAACCGAAACCATTGAGTGTGGGAGCGTGCTTCCCCGCGTTGTAGTATGCCGGTGCGCTGATCAACTCCGTATCCGCCGAGACGGTAAGTATGCGAATCATGCCATCGAGATAGGCCGGACTCATCTGGTCGACGCTCTCGATCAACTTGCCTTGCTTGATCCGCAGCAGCACATCGGCATCAGTGGCCTGCGCTTCCACACTTACCATCGCACGCTCCTCGGCACCCAAGTGCACAGTACAATTCTAGCTGACTACTGATCGTCGCGCGGAGGGCGAATGAGACTGACCGCCGCCCGACCCTATCCTCTGCGAGTCAACACTGGTAGGGGCGACCTGCGTTCGCCTGCGGCGCCCCTATTCGGCGCGTCCTCCCGATGCGCCTGTCCCAAAACTGGGGAGGCAACAATAACGGCGGCGGGCGAGCGCCGGTCGCCCCTACTACGGCTAAACCGAAGGCGACGGGATCCGCTAGCGGCGTCCCGCGTTTAGCTCCTGCACATCAATCAGGACGTGGCGGGGTTAATGCCCGCGATCGACCCATTCCTGTAAGTGAGGCTTCTCAGCGCCGATCGTCGTGCTCTTGCCGTGCCCCGGATGAACGGTTGTGTCATCGGGCAGGGCGAAGAGCTTGTCGCGCACACTACCGATAATCTGCTCGAAGTTGCCGTCCGCCCGTTCGGTGTTGCCCGGCCCGCCGGGAAAGAGGGTATCGCCCGCTATCAAAATGCCATCAGTATAGAAACTAAGACTACCCGGGGAGTGGCCCGGAGTGTGCATGGCGCGGAGGTGAATGCTGCCAAAGTCCAGCTCCTGCCCGTCCTCGATAAGAAAATCCGGTTTGATGGGAAGGCGGTCCGCATCCAGTTTGTGGACGCCAACCGGCGCGCCGGTTGCGTCTTTGATCTCGCGTAGCGCTTCAACATGGTCGCGGTCGGTGTGCGTCATCAGGATCGCCCTTAACGTCATGCCTTGAAGCGACTTCAAAATGCGCGTAGCCTCAGTGGGAGCGTCAAAGAGAACGGCATCTCCGGTAACTGCATCGTTCAAGATGTATACGTTGTTATCCATCGAACCGACGGAGAATTGAGTGAGTTCCACACCTACCATGCTTTCTGCTTCCTTTCCAACCGAACTATTACTGTTGCGTCATGCCGAAGTACACAATCCCCGGAACATTCTGTACGGTCGACTGCCCCGCTTCGGCCTGAGTGAACGCGGACGGGAGCAAGCCCAGCAGGCGGCGCGCTTCCTGTCCACCCGACCGGTCGTGGCCATCTATTCCAGTCCATTGCTGCGTGCGCGACAAACCGCCATGTCCGTCTCAGGCTACCATCCTCACCTCAAGATCCGATTCAGCCGCGAGCTGCTGGAGGTGCGAACAGGCTATCAGGGAAGCTCTAACGACATTTTGAAATCGGGCTTTAGCTTCTATGAGCCACTGATGACGCCAGGAGACGAGAGTATGGAAGACGTGCTCCACCGAATGGTGGCCTTTCTTCAACGATTGATCCGGCGACACGCAGGCGAAACCGTGGTTGTGGTCTCACACGCCGACCCTATTGCCATCACACGCCTGGGCCTGGAGAGCAAGCCGTTGACCGTTTCCAACCTGCACAGCGTGGTGTACCCGTCGCGTGCCTCGGTGAATCAGGTGCGCATCATTCCAAAGAAACAGCCGGAACTGACCTACTTCGACGTCGTCGGCGATGGGCCGACGTAGCGCGATCCAGCATAGTATCGGGCCAACGACCGAGCCGCCTGCGGACGGGGGGCCGAGCAGGAGCTCGGCCCCTACCGGACCGATGTTGATGAGGACCGACTCAAGGAATCTGCAAGCGCTTGAATGCCTCGGCGAAGTCATACTTCACCGCCTGTCCGTCAACCGTTGCGCGCTCACCGGTCTGCTTCGCACGTTCCGGCACGAACTCCCCGACTCGCTCGGGATCGATTTGACTCTTGTGCTCACGCAACGCCGCTACTTTGGTCTCTATCGTGTCGGTTATGTCTACAAAGAAGTCGGGCGTAGGCGCGCCGACAATCCAAACCTCGCGCACGGCCCACGGCTCCAGTCCGCGCTCCGCTAGTTCGGGAAACGTGAGGCGGTCCCGCGCCGTGGGATAGACTGCCGCCAGCGTTGCCTCACCGGCGGCCAGATGGTCGGGATGCTGGGCGAACACATTAGCCGAAAAGTCACGATTGGGGTTCGAACAGATCAGCACATCGGGCCGGTACTGCCGAATCGCCCCGGCAATTGCCTTGCGCACGTCCAGTGTGGGCTCCAATGTGCCGTCGGGAAAGCCGAGAAACGCCACGTCCTTCACGCCGGTGACACGTGCTGCTGCACACTGCTCCTCGCGCCGAGTCTCACTGAGACGCCGCGGAGTCATTTCCGGATCAGAGCTTCCCTTGCTGCCGTCCGTCACGATCACATAAAAGACGTCCTTGCCGTCATTCGCCAGGCGAGCAGCCGTGCCGGCACTGCCAAACTCGGCATCATCGGGGTGCGCAACCACGACCATCGCACGCTCAATTTCATCCCACTCCATGAATGTTTGTCACTCCTCCTTGATCTCGGTCGCCAAACTGGCTTACCGGGCATCCCATTCCATCGGCGCGGCCCTTCCCGTTACGATGGGACGAAAGGACGCCAGATGACAGTAGATGGTAGCAACCCTGCCCCCGGGAAACCGGTACGGGAGTCGCAGGTGATCATGGCCCGACAGATGATGCCCAACGACGCCAATCCCTGGGGAGACGTTCACGGCGGCGTGGTGATGAAGATGGTGGATGAGGCCGCCGGCGCCGCCGCTATTCGCCATGCTCGCTGCCGGGTCGCTACCGTGGCCCTCGACTCGATGAGTTTTCTCTACCCGGTACACGTGGGAGACATGCTTACTGTCGTCGCCTCGGTCAACAGCGTGGGTCGGACATCCATGGAGGTGGGCGTGCGCGTCGACACCGAAGACATGCTCACCGGCGAGCAGCACCATACCTCCTCGGCGTACGTGGTGATGGTGGCCCTCGACGAAGGCGGTCATCCGGTGCAGGTCCCGCCGATTATTGCCGAGACTCCCGAGCAACGGCGACGCAACGCCGCCGCGCGGATCCGACGGTCGCAGCGCAAATTGTTGGAAGCCGCGCTGAAAAAGAGCGCCGATAGCCTGGCTGGATCACTTACCGTGAACCCGAGTCTCGTCCCGGCGACGATGGAGTAGATAGCCTATGGAGAACGCTGACACCGACCGGCAGGAGGACGAGCCACAAGCTATGCGCTCCGCCGCCACCAGCCGCCACGTACCCGAAGCCGACCTCGAGGCCGCCGGGCAATGGCAGCCGGAAGGCACGCAGGGAGAAGCGCAGGGCGCTGTCATCATACTGGACTTTGGGTCGCAGTACAGCCGCCTCATCGCCCGCCGTATCCGTGAGGCGAACGTCTACTGCGAGATCCTGCCGCATGATGCTCCCTGGGAGCGAATCCTGGCGCGCGATCCTCGCGGGTTCGTGCTTTCCGGCGGTCCGGCCAGCGTCTATCAAGATGGCGCTCCCCGCTGCGACCCGCGGGTTTTCGACTCCGGTTATCCGGTTCTGGCCATCTGTTACGGCATGCAGCTCATGACCGACCACCTGGGAGGTCGTGTGGTGGGAAGCTCCCATCGCGAATTCGGACCCGCCGAATTGTGTGTTTCCTATCCGGACGGTATCTTCGACGGACTGGCGGAGATGACACCGGTGTGGATGAGTCACGAGGACCGCGTTGAAGAACTGCCGGCCGGATTTCGCGCTCTAGCGCACACCGACAACTCGCCTCTAGCGGCTATCGGCGACGATCAGGGACATATCGGTCTTCAATTCCACCCGGAGGTGGTGCACACCGCTGAGGGCAGAAAAATGATCGCCAACTTTGTCCTCGATGTCTGTCGCTGTGAGCCGAGCTGGACGCCGGCCAATTTCGTCGACGAGACTATTGCGGCCATCCGAACCCGCGTTGGTCAAGGTCGAGTCCTGTGCGCCCTCAGTGGCGGAGTGGACAGCGCCGTGGCCGCCACCCTCATTGCCCGAGCGATCGGGGATCAGCTCGTTTGCGTCTTTGTGGACAATGGACTTCTCCGGCAGGATGAAGCCTCGCAGTTGGTGGAAGTGTTCGACCGCCATATTCCCGCCCACTTTGTCCACGTTGACGCCGTCGACCGATTTCTCCAGCGGCTGCATGGCGTCACCGATCCTGAGGAGAAGCGCCGCGTTATTGGCGATGAGTTTATCCGCGTTTTTGAAGCAGAGGCCGCCAAGCTCGGCGCCGTCGGATTCCTAGCGCAGGGCACGCTGTATCCCGACGTTATCGAGAGCACCAGCCACGACACGGCCTCACCTGCCGCCCGCATCAAAACGCACCACAACGTGGGCGGACTGCCGAAGGATCTTCAGTTCTCTCTGGTTGAGCCGCTGCGCTATTTGTTTAAAGATGAAGTGCGGCGTGTCGGGCTGGCGCTCGGACTCCCGGAAAGCGTGGTCTATCGCCAACCGTTCCCCGGTCCCGGTCTGGCGGTGCGCGTCATCGGAGAGGTGACGCGCGAGCGTCTGGATGTGCTGCGAGCCGCCGATCACATAGTCGTATCGGAGGTCAAGGCCGCGGGCCTGTACCACGACCTCTGGCAATCGTTTGCCGTCCTGACACCGCTGCAGAGTGTGGGCGTCATGGGCGATTTTCGTACCTATGGCTATGTGGTCGCCATCCGCGCGGTAACCAGCGAGGATGCCATGACCGCCGACTGGGCGCGCATACCCTATGATGTGCTCGCCCGAATTTCGAACCGCATGGTCAACGAGATTTCGGCGGTCAATCGCGTGGTCTACGACATCAGTTCGAAGCCACCGGCGACCATCGAGTGGGAATAGTGGGGAGATACTGTCCCAAAGTGAGTACATCGGCTACCAACCATAGTCCCGGCTTGAGCCGGTGGAGCGCCGGCCATCGAACCCGTCGCTCCTGGCAAGCACACTCGACACGAGCGATTCCCCCTCGGACATGCTCACCTGATCGAGACGGGTTCGGCGGAGAGTCCACGCACTGGCTGAAGCCAGGGACTACGGGGTACGCACTGAGCCGATGTAGTCACTTTGGGACTGTCTCATTGGGGAAGTTCGGGGACGGGATGCCGGCATGATTGAAAAGTACACGCGTCCCGAGATGGGCCATATCTGGTCAGCCGAGAACAAATACCGCTGTTGGCTGGACGTGGAAATCGCCGTAGTCGAAGCTTGGGCAGCGCAGGGGCGCGTCCCCGCGATCGCCCTTCCCGCCATACGCGAGGCCACCTTCGATCTCGCCCGCATCAACGAGATTGAGGAAGAGACGCAGCACGACGTTATAGCCTTTCTGCGCAATCTCACCGAGCGAATCGGTCCCGATGCGCGCTGGATCCACTTGGGCCTCACCAGCTCAGACATCATTGATACTGCCCTTGCTCTCCAACTGACGCAGTCCTCCGATCTCCTACTGCGCGACCTCGAGGACCTGTGTGATGCGCTCGCCGTTCTGGCGCGCAGGCATCGTGGGACGGTGATGATGGGACGGACGCACAACGTTCACGCCGAACCCATAACATTCGGCTTCAAAGCGGCAGTTTGGTACGCCGAAATTGGTCGCCACCGCGAGCGCCTGCAGCGAGTCCGCGAGGAAATCGCCACCGGAAAGATCTCCGGCGCAGTGGGCACGCACGCCAACGTGTCCCCATCAATCGAGGACGATGTACTCGGCCGGCTTGGCTTGCAGCCGGAGCCGGCTTCTACCCAGGTGGTTCAACGCGACCGCCATGCGTCATACGTCCTCGAGCTGGCGCTGCTGGCGTCTTCCCTCGACCGCATCGCCACCGAGCTACGCAATCTGCAGCATACGGAAATCCTTGAGGTCGAGGAACCCTTCCGCCAAGGCCAGCAGGGCTCCAGCGCCATGCCGCACAAGCGCAATCCAATCCTCAACGAGCGCATCAGTGGCCTGGCTCGGGTCATCCGCGGCTATGCCGTGCCCGCGCTCGAAAACGTGGTCCTCTGGCACGAACGCGACATTAGCAACTCATCGGTGGAGCGCGTCATCCTGCCCGACGCCTCGACGCTGGTCGATTACATGCTGGCGTTGCTCACCCGCATCATTCGCGACATGACGGTAGATACAGAGCGGATGGCCGCCAACGTGGCATCCTCGCATCGGCTGTTCTTCTCGGAGAAAGTGCTGACGGCCCTGGTGGGGAGCGGCCTCAGCCGGCCGGACGCCTACTCGCTGGTCCAGCGAAACGCGATGCAGTCACGGCGCACCGGCGAGGACTTTCGCGTGGTGCTGGAGCGCGACAGCGCGGTAACTGATCGCCTCAGTGCTGATGACCTCGACGCCATATTTGACCTCAGCGCGTTCCTGGAGCATAGCGACGTGGCGTACGAACGACTCGGTATTCCAATCGAGACAGCTGTGGAGCAGATTGTGTGACACTATCATCCATCTCACATCACAGCAGTAAATTTTCGCATAGCTCCGGTAGGGGCCGGCCCGAGTGCCGGTTGAACCGGATCATACGGCCCTCCGTCCGCAGGCGGCCTTCGTCGGCTGGATAGTTCAGCGAATTTCACTGCCTCCCACCGATTGCCAGATTGCGGGAACGCCGGCAGAGGTATTCTCGGGAGATTGGCGCATTGGTCCTGGCACTGGAATTGGGGGTCAGGCCGACCGCCGCATCAGCGTGGTGACCAGACGCTCAAGCTTTAGCCGAGGCAGCGTGGAGTGGATGACCACACTGGCATTCCGCTTTGGGAAATTCACAGCGACATGCCAGATCGCGTGTCCACGGGAATTGACCCGGATACGCTGGAATTGTGGCGTGTCGAATACCTCTGTGCCTGCTGCCCGGAGGGTAATACGCCCGACTGCCTCGCCAATGACGAGGAACCGTGCCGACCGCCGGACAATCGCGTTCGGGAGGCCGAGGTCGGGAGCGTGCCCGAAGACATAGTCGATGATCCAGACACGAGGAATCCGGCTTCGACTTCGGCGCATTCGGTCCACGATGACGGAGGTAAGCGGGAGCGAGGTAACCTGTCGGACCGTCGCCATCGGATTCACAATCCGTATCGGCACCTGCCGCTGCGCTAGAGCGTGTTATGAACTTGGAGCAGAGGACTGGCCTTGTGGAGCAGCAGGCAGACAAAGGCAACGAAGTGCAGGCCAATGAGGGTGTCGGGCAGTCGTTCGTAGTCCTTGGCCAG
>JBPCKK010000149.1:0-7821 GCA_051004335.1 Chloroflexota bacterium | reverse complement strand
CTGCAGGCGTGCGTGAACGAGCCACTCAAGCCATTCCTTGATAGGGTCATCGTCTCCGCCACGATGCACGTCTCTGTACTCCACACGAATCGCGGAGAGTTGGTGCTCGGTGCCGAGATTGACCCCTATACGTCATACAGCTATCGCTCCACGCTGCCTTTTCTCCAGTCCACCGCCAGCCATCTCCTCGCGCTGTTCCCCTGACTGCACGAGGTGAAAGTGCTGCGCCAATGGGCGGGCATCTGCGATATGACTCCAGACTTCAGCCCGATCATAGGGGAAGTACCGGGTGTCAAAGGATTTCTGCTGGACGTTGGCTGGGGCACCTACGGATTCAAGGCCGGCCCGGTATCCGGCAAGCTGATGGCCGATCTCATCGAAACACGGGTGACGCCCACACTATTGGAGCCGTTCAGCCTTGCGCGCTTCGCGGCCAACAGGCTGGTCGGTGAGAAGGCGGCTGCCGCGGTGTCCCATTGAAAAGGCAGGTGAAGACCGGTGTCGAGATGGCGAGCCGCAGTCTAATGCGAGCATGCTTGCGGCTCTCCGCCAGGCTGGCCTGGCTTCTGAATCTCATCAAGGAATAAGCGCATCACGAGTGTCCGCCCGCTTCCGCCGCCTGACGGGCTCTCAATTCCTCTCCCTCTCGCTTGGTGCGCCGCGCGTATGCCATGGTCCACATAAACAGCGCGATGAAGACGCCGAAGAATATGATCTGCGACACGACCATGAAGGCGGTGACCGACAGGACGAAAACGAGGAGCACGCGCACCAGCGCGTCGGCAATCCAGCCGATGCCCCAGCCGGCAGTGATGACGCGCTGGGCGTGGCGGAAGCCGGCGTGCTGCCAGAGGCCGTCCCAGTACTCCATACGCGCTTTATCACCCTGAGTGGCAAACTGCCGGCCGAAATAAAACCCGAGCGGACGATCACGCAGGAGCGAGCCAAGAAAGATCAGGCCAAAGAGGCCGGTAAAGAACGACTCTTTGATGAGAATGAATCGCGCACTGCCGCTGATCACGCTCGTGGCGATGCCCGCCGCGATGAAGATCAAGGACAGAATGCTCAGGGCATCGGCGGCCCTCGTTCGCACCCATCCGTAGAGTATTGCCGCCAGTGGAAAGATGGCCACCAGCGACAGAGCGGCAACCGTGGAAACATGCTCGTTGCTCAGCACTTGATAGCCGACGAACGGGAGCACGATGTTGAACAGGAAGCTCGGCCCGCTGCCGTACATGGCTCGCAGCGCCATCCGCCCCGATGATTTCTTGAGGACATAGTTGACTGCGTCTTCCGCCTCGGTAGCCATGACTGCTCTCCTTTTGTGGCTTGGTCAGAACTCAGATTCGCCCTTTGCCGCGGCTATGATCGCCTGCAACGCATCCACATGCGCGCTAAAGGCCGCGCGTCCCATTGGAGTTGACGCATAGAGTGATTGGCGCCGCCGCCCACGTGTCTGCCGCGCTGCCTCGATATAGCCCAGTTCGCTCAACACGCGCAGATGCATGCCCAGGTTGCCATCGGTCATCACCAGGAGCCGGCGCAGGGCGGTAAAGCTCAACCTGCCCTCAGCGGGCAGACCAATCACTGCGGCCATGATACGCAGACGTGCGGCATCGACCAGAACGGGATCGAGCGGTACCCGAAGCAGATGCTCCAGAGGGTCCGCCCGAATATCGCGCCCCTCGTATGGCGTTACCACTGACGCACCGTGCGCACGACGCCCAGGGTCGTCATGGCGCCCCCGGCGCCCAGCCCGAAGAGCAGTAGCGCCTGGTGGACAAACAGGATGCGCAGCACGACGGCCAGCACCACAATCGAAGCGCCCAGAACACCCAAGGCTCGATCTTCGGCCAGAACTGCGTAGATTACAAAGGCGATGCCCCAGAGGGCGCCGGGGAGAAGACCTATCACGACCACGGGCGCCGGCACGGTGATCGCCTCCAGGCCGGCCGAGCCGAAGAACAGCACCCACCAGGTCCGGTGGAACTGTGCCTCCCATCCGCTGATGGCGCCGCTGCTCATCGCCGATGCACTGTCGTGCCAGCGGGTGAGAGCAAACGCGGCGATTCCAACGAGCGCCCATACCAACCAGGACCGCCAGTCGGGCAAGAACTGCTCGGCCCCAAACCCTATGATCCAGGCGATGCCCCAGAAGACGAGCGACGTTTGAGCAAATTTGCTCAGCGCGGCACGTCTGCTGCGTCGCATGGTGGTGCTCGCGGCGCTGAGCGCCGCGGCCGCTTCATCCGGCGTAACCATGGAGGAATCTCTGTGCACCACTAACCGTTTAATACTCTATGGCACAGAGTATCACATTCCGCTAGAAGGCGAATTCGCCGCCCTTTATAATCGTGAACCCTCGTGTCGCTGGTGGTTGGTCTTCTCATCCATGGCACTCTCATCGGTGAAGGCCCAATGATCGAGTTGGACGTGGCGGCATGCGACACAGATCATCCACTCCAACAGAACCTCTCGGTGACCCGCCGCCTGCCGGTCTCGCCGGAGCATGACCATGGAGCCACCGCAGTTCGGACAGGGGGACGAGGATGCCGTCATGGTAACGGTCTCCTTCTCGTCGATTTGACATGTCCTTCCGCAAGTTGTGTGCCGGTGACCCCGACACATTGACCCATCTGCCCTTCTCCTGTAGCGTGATACATGCACGAGGAGGAGAAGGCATGACACGAATCGCAGTGGTGAACGACGATACGGTCTTTCTCGACATGATGGCGGCCGTTCTGGCGGAACAGGGATGGGACACGAAGGTCTACCGGGAGCGGGGCGACGCGTTCTCCGCACTGCAGCAGGATCCGCCCGACCTCATCATCCTGGACATCCGGATGGAGTCACCGGAGACCGGGTGGACGCTCCTCGAACTGTTCACCCTCGATCGGACGCTGTGCACCATTCCGGTGATCGTCTGTTCAGGAGCACTCCTCGATCTTCGGGCACACGAGGAGTGGCTCAATCAGAATGGGATCGCGGTCCTCCCAAAGCCGTTCAACATCAATCAGCTCTATCAGGAGGTCGAGGCGGCTCTGGTACGGCATAGCCGACCCGCTCCCAACTGACGTTCCAAGAGCTACAGCCGAAAGACTGGGTAGCCTCGCCCATGGAGGGTGAGGCGACGTGTACGACGTACGTTGACAAGGCGCACGCCCTTGTCGCTGTTCCGGCCGCGGTTACACGGCGCAGCCTCGGCCCATCCAGCCCACCTGTGCGGGCTTCCCTTCCTCGACGATAACCGGCACGGTGCGTGTGCCGCCGGTCAACCGCAGCATGCGCTCGCGCGCTTCAAAGTCCTGTTCGACGTCATATTCCACGAACTCCACACCCCGCCATTCCAGGTCTTCGCGCGCGGCATCACTGAACTGACAGTGGGGCGCGGAGTACAGTTCAATCGGCTTCGCCATGCTTTCACCTGGCACTTCAAGAAGAGACGCGACTGAGGGTCGCCTGACCAAGGGTATCACCGAACCGAGCAACGTTCTCGAAGAATCCGCCGCCTGTTCACGGTTTCCTCTTCGTGAGTTTTCACGTTTCGCGGAGAGAGGTATATAATCACGTCACTGAGCCAGCCCCAGTGCGTGAGGGTTCCGTCCCGCGTCAGGGGAGGAGACGAACGTGCGAAACATAGCGAAGAGCGCACGGCACTGCCGATGCGGTGCTCTGGTGGAGAGGTCGTGATCGAGACCTCGGTACGCGAGCGCCGAGCAGTGGCTGTGCGGGGTATCGTCCAGGGTGTGGGCTTCCGGCCCTTTATTTATGCCTTGGCTCGCCAACACCAACTTGCCGGACTCGTACGCAATGACGCGCAGGGCGTGCACGTTGAGGTCGAGGGTCAACCGCGAAATCTTGAAAAATTCCTTGCTGGAATCAGGGAGGAAGCGCCGCCTCTGGCCGTAGTGGAGGCAATCACTTGGCAGCCCATCGAGACACGAGGCGACAGTGACTTCCGAATTGAGCAGAGTCAGACGGGAATGCAGCGGCACGCGTTGATATCACCGGATGTCACGCTCTGTCGAGAGTGCCTTGCCGAACTCTTTGAGCCAGGGAACCGACGCTACCGCTATCCCTTCATTAATTGCACGAACTGTGGGCCGCGCTTCACCATTACGCGGGCGGTCCCCTATGACCGCCCGACGACGACCATGGCCGGTTTCGCCATGTGTGCGCCCTGCCGGCAAGAGTACGACGATCCAGCCAATCGCCGATTCCATGCCCAGCCGAACGCGTGTGCCACGTGCGGACCACGTGTCGCGCTGCTGGACAGATACGGTATTGACGTGTCAGAGCAGACGGGTGACGCCATTGCGCAGGCGGCGACACTCCTCCGAGATGGGGCCATTCTGGCGGTGAAAGGATTAGGTGGGTACCACCTTGCCTGTGACCCTTTCAGCCAGGGGGCCGTCAGGGCGCTCCGCACTCGAAAAGCCCGCCAGGACAAGCCCTTCGCGATCATGGCGCGCGACCTCGATCAGATCCGGACGCTATGCTGCACGACACCCGAGGAGGAGAGCTTGCTCACCTCACCGGCGCGACCCATAGTGTTGCTCCAGCGCCTGGGAGATTCCAAAGACGTCCCTCGCCTTAGTCCAGACGTTGCGCCGCGTCAAAGCGCCATCGGCGTGATGCTCGCCTATACACCGCTCCACCATCTTCTGCTGCACGATAGCGGCACTCCGCTGGTCATGACCAGCGCCAACCGTTCTGATGAGCCAATCGCCTATCGAGACGAAGATGTCTTCGCGCACCTTGGCGGGATTGCTGACTACTTCCTGATACACGACCGGCCCATTCACCTGCGCTGCGACGACAGCGTAGCGCGAGTTATCGATCGCCAACCATCACTCATTCGACGCGCGCGAGGATACGCGCCGGCTCCCTTGACCGTGACGCCGCGCTGCGGAGTGCACACGCTTGCCTGTGGCGGCGAACTGAAGAGCACGTTCTGCCTGGGCAAGGACCAGCACGCCTTCATCAGCCAGCACATTGGTGATCTGGAAAACTACGAAACGCTCAGTTCCTACCGCGACGGGATCGAGCACTACTGCCGGCTCTTTGATATCAACCCCAAGCTGGTAGCATACGATCTTCATCCGGAATACCTATCCACTAAGTACGCGCATGAACTGGGAGAAACAGGCATGGCGGCAATCGGCATCCAGCACCACCACGCCCACGTCGCCAGTTGCCTAGCGGACAACCAGCGGCCGCCCGAGGAGAGAGTCATTGGGGTGGCTCTGGATGGAACCGGGTACGGAACCGACGGCGCCATCTGGGGCGGCGAATTTTTCGAGGGGAGTATTCACCTGGGATTCACCCGGCGCGCGCACCTGAATGGTGTCCATATGCCGGGCGGGACTGCCGCTATTCGAGAGCCCTGGCGCATGGCAGTGGCGCATTTGCTGGCGCTCTACGGGGAGGAGGCGGTTTTAGGGCTCCCTCTTGCCGTGGTACAGCGTTCAGGGGAACGAAACGTTCACTTGATGGCTCAACTCATACGGTCCGAGTTGAATGCCCCGCTTACCTCGAGCGCCGGTCGACTCTTCGACGCTGTTGGCGCTCTGCTCGACGTGCCAGGATCTCAGCACATCAGCTATGAGGGCCATGCCGCGATTGAGCTGGAGACGGCGGCTCGAGGACAGACCAGCCGCGCGTATCCCTTCGCACTTCGCGAGACCTCGCTAGGTTGGGTCGTCGAAACAGGCGAGATTATTGCCGGTGTGGTGCGGGATCTTCAGCAGGGACATGGCGCCGAAGAGATTGCCGCCCGATTTCATAGCACCATGGCTGAGGTCGTTGTGGAAGGGTGTCGGCACATCCGGCGGGCAGGAGGAGTAGGATCAGTTGTGCTCTCCGGAGGAACCTTTCAGAACATGCTCTTGCTGAATCAGGTCATCGACCGACTGCGAGCGGAAAACTTTCGAGTCTACTTCCACCGCCGCGTGCCCACGAATGACGGTGGAGTGTCCTTCGGCCAGTTAGTGTTGGCAAACAATATGTTTCGACAAACGAACGGATAGGAGACAGGCCGCATGTGCTTAGCGATACCAGGACAGATCGTGGAGGTTGTCGATGAGGATCTCCAACTGGCCAAGGCGGATGTGAGCGGGGTACGCCGCACCATCAACATCGGCCTGCTGAACTACGGGGATGACAAGGTTGGTTTGGGCGATTGGGTGCTTATTCACGTAGGATTCGCCATGTCTAAGATCGACGAGACGGAGGCGCGGTCGACCCTGCATGCCCTCGAGGAAATAGGCGAGGCGTATCGACAGGAGCTTGAGGAGTTGAGCGTCTCGAGGATCGAGTAATCATGCACAAGGGAGACTCGATGTTGCAACCCGATACCAACTGGACTTCCGCCGCCTGCACCCTCGATCATGACGGCTGCGTCGTCTGCGCGGACGCCGGGATTCCCCTGCAGGTCATCGCCATCTGCGGCGAAGACGCCGAATGTGAGGATGCGGCTGGGAATCAGACAGTAATTGCTATTGAATTGGTGGCGGACGTGCGGGTGGGAGATATTCTGCTGACGCACGGTGGCGTCGCCATTGGCCGTGGCGCCGGGTCGTCGCTCGCGCCGCGGAGAGAGGATGGCGTCGATGAAATACGTAAGTGAGTTTCGCAATGCGTCGATCGCGCAAGCGGTTGCCGCGCAGATCGCTGAGTTGACGGACACCAATCGTCATTACAAGATCATGGAGGTGTGCGGTGGCCACACCCACACCATTTACCGGCATGGAATCAAGGACTTGCTGCCGGAACAGATCGAGTTAGTCCATGGACCAGGTTGTCCGGTCTGCGTCCTGCCGATGGGACGCGTGGATGACGGTATCGCCGTCGCCCTGCGGCCCGAGGTCATTTTCACCTGCTTTGGTGACATGATGCGCGTGCCGGGCTCAAAGGGTAATTTGCTCGAGATCAAAGCGCAGGGCGCGGATGTCCGCATGGTGTACTCTCCACTGGATGCCCTGCGTATCGCCCGCGAAAACCCCGACCGGGAAGTCGTGTTTTACGCCATCGGCTTTGAGACCACCGCGCCTTCCACGGCGCTGACCCTGCAGCGGGCCAAGCGCGAAGGCCTCACGAACTTTACAGTCTTCTGCAATCACGTAACGATTGTGCCGCCGGTACGAGCCTTGCTGGACTCGCCGGACCTCCGACTGAATGCGTTTATCGGACCGGGCCACGTATCGACGGTGATCGGGTGTCGCCCCTACGAATTCATGCCCGTGGACTACGGGAAACCGGTAGTGGTGGCCGGCTTCGAGCCGCTGGACCTGTTGCAGTCCATCATGATGCTAATGCGGCAATTAGCGGAGGGAAGGTGCGAAGTCGAGAACCAGTACAGTCGAATAGTGCCCTGGGAAGGCAACCTCCCGGCCTTGCGCAGTCTCGCCGAGGTTTTCGAACTGCGCCAGTATTTTGAGTGGCGCGGCCTGGGCTTTATCGCGCAGTCGGCGCTCAAGATTCCCGCGGCATATGCTGATTTCGACGCCGAGTTGCGCTTCTCGGTACCCGGGGTGCGGGTTGCTGGTCCGAAAGCCTGTCAGTGCGGCGAGGTGCTTAAGGGCGTCCTCAAACCGTGGGAGTGCCGCGTCTTTGGTACCAGTTGTACTCCGGAGAACCCTCTGGGGACCCTCATGGTGTCATCTGAGGGTGCCTGTGCCGCGTTCTATAACTTTGGGCGAACAGCACAGAAACACCAGCGCCCCGCTCGAACGAAAGTAGGTGCCGGTAGTGACCGAACAACGGGTGACTAACCACCCAGCCGCCGCGCGGCGGCCTCCCCCGTTCCCCACCAAGCGGATC
>JBPCKK010000148.1:0-9623 GCA_051004335.1 Chloroflexota bacterium | reverse complement strand
GTCTTATTGGGAGCCAGAACGAGCGTGGGTTTCTGTATTTCCCGCACCGCATTGGCCACAGTGAATGTCTTGCCCGATCCGGTGACGCCCAGGAGCGTCTGAAACCGATCCCCTCGGCGGATTCCCTTGCTAAGGGCAGCGATAGCCTCCGGCTGATCGCCGGTCGGCTGGAAGTCACTAACTACGCGAAAATCTGGCATGGACTCTCCTGCATTATACGGACAAATATTCTAATATAGAATACCTGTTTGAATGCAAATATTGTAAGGGTTCGCGGATGCTCTTGTGCTCGTGAGCACCTCTATCCGCGCGGCTGGGCACTCGCCTCGAGTGAGCCGCGAGGCGCCACCCACCGCGTTGGTTGGCCCGTAACAGCGCCAATCGTGTCGTAGTCCTTGTCATAGTGGACCAACGTGAGGTGAACCCGTTCGGCTGCGGCGGCGATGAGCAGATCAGCATTCTTGACGCTTCGATGAAGCTGATTGCCCTGCTCAGCTAACAGGCTCTGCGCCTCGCGTGCTCGCTCCCAGTCCTGTGTCTCCATCTGGACCCACGGCACACCGCGGAGGCTATCCGCCAGTTGCCGGTAGAGGGTGGGGGTTGGCGCCGTATGCAGTAACTCCAGCGCTACCATGTCGCACAGCGCAAGCTCAGCCAGGGACAGCGCCGCGGCAAACCATGTGCGTAGTTGCTGGTTGTTCTTCCTGGCCCAGACGCTAGTGTCGAGCAGTTCCACCGCTACGCCGGCTGCAGCGCTTCATCGCTTGTAGAGACTCGATCGCGTCGCATCTCCTCCAGGCTCTCAGGCGTGAGCCCGGGGAAGTCGTACTCCAGGAGCCACTGGCGCCGGCGTAGATCCACCGCCTCCCGGAGGGCGCGGTGAATTGTTTCGGTGGCGCCGGCTGTCCCCAGAGCGCGCGCTGCCGCCTGCAGCAGATCGGTGTCAATGTTGAGTGTCGTGTGTTTCCGCATGCTGTCGTGCATATTCCGCCGGTTTCTATATATGCACCAATTGTAGTACAAGGGTGCAGCTTGCGCCAGGTTGCGAATGCCGTGGTACGTGTTCACGAGAGGAGTGGGGAGATCGGAGAATGACCTGGCGTTCGCCGTGTCAACGGGGGAACGCGGAGGCCACGCCACCGTCCACGGTGATCACCGTACCGGTGGTGGCTCGGGAACGAGCCGACACCAGCCAGGCAACCGCCTCGGCCACATCGCGGCCAGTCACGGTTCGTTTGAGCAGTGTGCGTTGTGCATAGAAGCTCTCCAGTTCGTCGGGTGATACACCGTGGGCCGCCGCGCGCTCGCGACGAACGTCGTCGGTCCAGAGGCGCGAATCCTCGAAGACCGCATCCGGGTTCACTACATTGGCGCGTATACCGAGCGGTCCGCCCTCAAGCGCGGCGATGCGCGCCAATTGAACCTGGCCCGCCTTGGCCACGCTATACGCCCCAAAACCTGCGCCCGGACCGAACGCGTTCTTGGAGGCGACAAAGACCAAACTGCCACCAAGAGCCTGCGTCGCCATGGCTCGCATCACCGCAGCGGCAATCACATAGTGCGCCGTGGCGTTCACCTCCAGGCTGCGTCGCCAGAGCGTGGGGTCGAGTTCAGTAAGATTCCCGGCGGCGGCAATACCGGCATTAGCTACCAGTGCGTCGATTCCGCCCGCCTCCAGGATGGCGCGTCCGACGGCTCCCTGAACAGCCGAATCATCAGTCAAGTCGAGAATCAGGCAGCGGCAGTCGCCGCCGGCTTCCCTGATCTGTCGAGCGGTCAGGTCTAGGCCCTTGGCGTCCTGATCGAGGAGGAAGACCAGAGCGCCGAGCGACGCGAGATGGCGCGCCACCGCTCTGCCGATACCGGACGCTGCCCCCGTGACTACCACCACGCGGCTTTCAAGCTCACGCGGGGGCGGCGCGAGGGTGAGTTTGTAGAGCTCCAGCGGCCAGTACTCGACTTCAAAGAGATCGCGGTCATTCAACGATCGGTATAGTCCGTGGGCGTCTTGCCCTTGGGCGGCCACCTGCAAGGTATGGAGCGCCACCTCGGCGGTAACCACTGCATCCCGTTCGTTACGTCCAGCGGTAATCAGGCCGAGTCCGGGAACTATAAATACCTTGGGTAACGGATTGAGCATGGCCAAGCCCTCGGGGGCGTACGTCGCGAACCAAGAGTGGTAGCGTTCTTCCCAGGCGTCGATTGCGTTTGCCGGCTCACCGTCTGACTCCAGCACACACACCCATGGACGGATGCGCAGAACATGGTCGGCGGTTGCCGAGCCGGCCGCTGCTAACTGGGCGATGTCCCGCCGGCGAGCCAGTGCCTGATACGGCTCCTCGGTCCAGAGTCGCAGAATTCGATGGCCGAGCCGTGATCGCAAACGGAGGAGCAGGTGCGCCACATCGATCGAATCGGCACGGTCGGATAGAGCTGCCGCCTTACTGTGATCGTTCAACCAACGCTCGGCACGCCGGACCAGGTCAATGTGCCTGCTATAGCTCTCTTCGGCGGTCTCACCCCAGGTAACCAGCCCGTGGTTACCCAAGACAACAGCGCCGGCATGGGCGAGTTCACCCACCGCTTTCGAAAGGGCAAATCCGGGACGTTGCCAGGGTACGTACGCGACGCCCTCGCCGAGCGCCTCGCGCACCGCCGCTTCCCCGTTGTCCGCATTAGTGAGGGCAATGATCGCATCGGCATGGGTATGGTCTATGTGCCGGGCCGGCAGAAAGGCATGGAGGAGCGTCTCGATCGACGGCCGCTTGCCGCCTGGCTCAGTCAGACAGTGCTCCAGATAGGCGACCATCTCCTCATCGCTCATCGCCGTGCGCTGCCGTAGCGGAAGTACGTCATCGAGAAAGATACCGGGGAACCCCAATGCGTCGATCGACTTGAGATCGGTTCCCGAGCCTTTGATGCGGAGCACCCTCCGTTCGTTACCCAGGTGGTCGATCTCTACAGTCTTGACCGAGGTGTTTCCACCGCCCCAGACAACCAGCGTCTCATCGGCGCCGATGAGGAGCGAACGATACACCGCAAGTGCCACCGGCTCGCTTTCCGCCGGCGCGGCCGTCCGGTCCCATCGGTTTTCCGTCATAGGGAAAGTATGCCTACATGTGCAATGCGCCCTCACCCTCGGCGGCATGAGCCGCTTCGCCGAACGCTTCGGAGAGGGTGGGGTGCGGATGAATGTTGTAGGCGATTTCCCAAGGCGTCGATTCCAGGAACTTGCCAAGCGCCGCCTCGGAGATCATCTCGGTTACTGTGGGGCCGATCATGTGAACACCGAGAATGTCGCCGGAGCGCTTGTCGGCCACCACCTTGACGAAGCCGGTCGGGTCATTCAGGATCTTAGCCTTGGCGTTGGCCGTGAACGGGAACTTACCGATCTCCACTTCGGCGCCACTGTCGCGGGCCTGCTGCTCGGTCATGCCCACGGCAGCCACCTGCGGGAAGCAGAAGATGGGTTGCGGAATGCGGTTTGAATCGATGGTCTTGAGCTGATTCTTGCCGGCTATACTCTCGGCGGCCAGAATCCCTTCGGCATATGCCTTGTGAGCCAGCCCCAAACCGCCGGCGACATCGCCGATGGCGTAGACATTGGCCACGTTCGTACGCTGGCACTCGCCGATCTTGATAAACCCACGATCCAACTCGACTCCTATGGTCTCCAGCCCCAAGCCGTCGGTTACCGGCTCACGTGCCGCGGCCAGCAGCAGGAAATCGGCCTGCAGTGTTTCCTGCTTCCCGTTGGCCTCAACGGTGAGTCGCACGCCGTCGTCACCCGATTCCACCGTGTCGGGAAGTGCTTTTGTTCCCGTCATGAGTTTGATTCCGCGTTTCTGGTACACGCGCTGCAGCTCTTTGCCGAGATCTCCATCCATCATTGGAATCAGACCAGGAAGCATCTCCACGATGGTCACGTCGACATCAAACGACCGGAAGTACGAGGCAAATTCGCAGCCGATATAGCCGCCACCCAGAATGATGACGGACTTTGGCATGGCGGTGGCATCCCAGATGTTGTCGCTGGTGAATACGCGCCGCCCGTCGACGGCAATGCCGAGGGTGCGGGGCCGTGTGCCGGTGCCAATGACCAGATTCGCCGTGTCAACGGTCTGCTCACCGTCCTCGCCTTTCACCTGCACCTGGCCGGGCGCGGTGATCGTGCCGTCACCGTGGATCACAGTGATCTTATTCTTTTTCATGAGAAACTGGACGCCTTTCCAGTTCTCGGTTACCACCTTCTCACGGAACTGTTGGATCCGATCGAAGTCATAGCTAATACCCTCGACGGTCAAGCCGAAGGCGTCCGCATGTTGCAGTTCATTGAATACATGGGCGCTCTCCAGGTAGGCCTTGCTGGGGATGCAACCTCGGTGCAGACAGGTACCGCCGAGCTTGTCGCGCTCGATGACTGCTGCCTTCATGCCGAGTTGCGCGGCGCGAATCGCGCCCACATAGCCGCCTGAGCCGCCGCCCAGAAACACAACGTCAAACTGTTGTTCCGTCACCGGTTAACTCCTCTTCAATGGACAGACGTGCTAGAGCAACGCCAGCAATGGGTGTTCGAGCAGGCGGCGAACCGTCTGCAAGAACTCGGCGCCCTGCGCGCCATTTACCACGCGGTGATCGCAGGAAAGTGTGATCCGCATCCGGTCGCGCACGGTGACCTCACCATCGACCACTACCGGTTTCATGATAATCTCGCCCACACCGAGAATGCAGGCCTCGGGCGCGTTAATGATTGCCGTGAACTGGTCGATCCCGTACATTCCCAGATTAGAAATGCTGAACGTGCCGCCCTCGTAGTCGGCAGGCGCAAGCTTGCCGCCGCGGGCTCTTTGAATCAGCTCTTTGGCCTCGGCGCTGATCTGGCCGAGCGTCTTGTGTGCCGTGTCTCTGATAACTGGGACCACAAGTCCGCCACTAATGGCGACAGCGAAGCCCACGTTGATGCGGGTATAGCGCGCGATGCCGTCATTCTCCCATCCCGAGTTGACTTCCGGATGCTGCCCGAGGGACATCGCTATTGCTTTGATCAGCAGATCGTTGGATCCAATTCGTGGCGCCCCTTCCACGCTGACGAGACTGTGCAGCAACGTCCGCGCCTCGGTCATGTCGATCTCGGCGGTCAGCACAAAGTCCGGCGCTGAGAATCTGGCCTCGCTCATGCGGCGCGCGATCGTCCGTTGCATCCGCGTCATCTCGACCGGCTGCGCGCCGCGCAAACCCTCGCCCGAGACGGGCGCATGTGTTTCTTCCGACTCCGGCGCAGCGGTGGGCGCCTGCTGCTCTCGCGCGCCGGCAGCGGGGACCGTTAGGCGCAGCTGATTTTGCACGTCCTCTTTAGTGATACGCCCATTGGGGCCCGTGCCATCCACCGAGCGAAGGTCAATATCGTGTTCCTGTGCCAGGCGGCGAGCGAGCGGTGACGCTTTAATGCGCTCTTCCGGTTCCATACCCCCTAGCTGTGGAGCGGCCGGCGGCCCCTGATCAGGTTGGTCTTGCGCATCGGCGCCTGCAATCTGCCGGCCGTTGGGGCTTGTCGCTGGCTCTTGGACAGCCTTATCGTCAGACTTCTTTATCGGAGGGGATAGTCCTGTCGCGCTTCCATCTTCTCCGGTCCCCGCGTCCGATTGCAGCGTCTTGGCT
The DNA here is from genome assembly GCA_051004335.1 of Chloroflexota bacterium. Lineage (GTDB taxonomy): Bacteria > Chloroflexota > UBA5177 > UBA5177 > UBA5177 > CAVSUG01. The sequence goes on along the minus strand of JBPCKK010000148.1, from coordinate 3,965 downwards.
TCGTCAGCACTCGCGGCGATCACGGCAATGGGTTCCCCCAGCGCCGCGCTCTTTCCCTCAGGCACGATAATCCGGGCAAGCACGCCGTTGGAGTAGGATTCCAGTTCCATGTTTGCCTTGTCGGTCTCAATCTCGGCGATGATATCCCCGCGTTTCACCTGATCGCCTACTTGCTTGAGCCACTTAGCAACAGTCCCTGAGTCCATGGTATCGCTCAAGCGCGGCATGACAACATCGGTAGCCATGGTTCCTCCTATTCCGTGCCCAGCATGGAGCGAACAGCCGCCACGACATCAGCTAGCCCGGGTATCGCGGCGCGTTCCAACGAATTGGCGTATGGTAATGGAACCTCGACACCGGTTACCCGGACCACCGGGTGATCCAGAAAGTCGAAGGCATGTTCCTGGATCTGGGCAGCAATCTCGGCGCCGGCGCCGTACTTGTGCCAGCCCTCGTGGACTACCAACGCGCGATTGGTCTTTTTTACCGACTTGAGCACGGTCTCCATGTCCAGCGGTCGCAAACAGCGTAAGTCGATAACCTCAGCCGAGATTCCGTCTTCCGCCAGCGCCTCCGCTGCCTCCAGCGCCACATGGACCATACGCGAGTAGGAAATGATCGACACATCGTCGCCGTCGCGCTTGATGTCGGCCTGCCCAATGGGAATTACGTAATCTCCCTCAGGCACATCACCTTTCTCGTTGTAGAGCAGCACATTCTCGACGAAGAGAATCGGATTATCGTCGCGAATGCTCGCTTTCAGCAATCCTTTGGCATCCGCCGGTGTGGAAGGCGCCACCACATACATGCCGGGAACGTAAGCGAACCACACTTCCAGCACCTGAGAGTGTTGGGCAGTCAACTGGTGGCCGGCGCCGCTCGGCGTTCGCACCACCAGCGGCACATGCGCTTCGCCACCGAACATATAGGGAATCTTGGCGGCGTTGTTGACCAACTGGTCCATGCCGACCACTATAAAGTTTATGGTCATGATCTCGGCAACGGGACGGAGACCGGTCATCGCCGCTCCCGTGCCCAGGCCAATGATTCCCGATTCGGATATCGGCGTACCGAGGACACGCAAAGGGCCATACGCATCGAGTAGTCCCTCCGTAACCTTATACGAGCCACCGAAGCGACCGATTTCCTCCCCGAGAAGGAATACATTCTCATCGCGGTCCATCTCTTCGCGCAGCGCCTCGGTGAGCGCCTGGCGATAGGTAATTACGGGCATGATTTACTCTCTGCTACACGTTGGCTGGCGGATTGACGTACAGGGAGTCGAGCAGACCGCTGGGATCCGGTTCCGGACTTTGCTCGGCAAATTCGACCGCCTCATCGACTGTCTGCTCCGCGTGCTGCCCAATTTCGACGCGCTCCTCATCGTCCATCATCCCTACCTCCTGCAACTGTCGAGCAAAGCGCTCGATGGGATCCTGATCGCGCCAGCTTTGCACCTCATCAGGTGTCCGATACCGGGCAGGATCGGCCACCGAGTGGCCGCGATAGCGGTAGGTGATGGCATCCATCAGTGTTGGCTCCCCTTGGGCGGCATGCGCCATCGCCTCTTCCATCACTCGGCGCACCGCCATCACGTCCATACCATCCACACGGACGCCATGCATGCCGTACATCGCTCCGCGCTCCCACAGCTTGGGATTGGCGGCGGATTCGGGAACAGTGGTTCCCATGCCGTACCCGTTATTCACGATGATGGTGATGACCGGAAGTTTGTACAGGCCAATCATATTGAGCGTCTCATGCGAGGCGCCATTGGCCATGGCGCCGTCTCCAGTGAGACAGAGCGTTACCTCGTCAGCGTGACGATACTTGGTGGAATATCCGGTGCCCAGGGCGAGGGGCATGTGTCCGGCGACGATACCGTAGCCGCCCATGAAGCGACGCTTCGCATCGAACAGATGCATGGAGCCGCCACGTCCGTGCGAGACTCCATCTTCTCGACCGAATAATTCGGCCATGACTGCTTTGGGATCGCTTCCGCGGGCCAGAATGTGACCATGCTCCCGATAGAAGCTCACTATCCAGTCCTGGGGCCGAAGAGCCATGATCGAGCCGACAATCGTCGCTTCCTCCCCATGGTTCATATGGCAGTACCCACCGATGCGGGCACGCGTGTACATCTCATACGTCTTATCCTCGAAGACGCGAATGAGGACCATCATGGCGAACATCCGTAGCAGTTCCTCTTTCGACTCGTGAAACTCCACAGGCGCGTTCGCCGTGGTTGAGGGCTGGAGCAGTGTACGTTCCGCTTCCTTCACCATGACGTGTTTCCTCCCCTTCCCGTTCGTTACCCCAGGGCAAACTGTCTCAGCAGAACCGCGCGCACCGTGGAACTCTCCCGTCGCGGCGCAACTCACCGTCGGAGGTGGTGCGTGCAGTCCTGAACCGTAAGACGCAAGCTCATGTATTCTACCAGCCGTGCATTAGTAGTACCTTTACGTTCACCATGGCACGTTCCCTGCACGTGACCGGCTCAATATGCCGGATAAGAGCTGCCGAAACCACTCACTGGAAGCGTCGTACATCCTCCCATTGTGGACCTCGTGCTCGGCACCGGCGGAGCTCGACCGATACCTAGAGATTCTCCGGCATTTGGTTGAGGTGATCGTGGTCGATGGCTCTGACGAGGCGGTGTTCAACGAGCATTCTTTCCGGTGGCGCTCGCTCTGCCTCCACCTCGCGGTTGACCCCGGCCTGGAGACGCCCAACGGTAAAGTTGGCGGTGCGCTTACCGGTCTGCGCCATGCTCAGTATGATCGTGTGGTCATCGCCGATGATGATGTGTGCTATGGTTCGGCGGAGTTAGCGCGCATCGTCGCTCTGCTCGATGGCGCGGAGATTGTGCGTCCGCAGAACTTCCCAGAGCCTTTATGCTGGAACGCGCGCTGGGATGCGTCGCGGTCGCTGCTGAATCGCCTCGTTGGAGGCGACTGGCCCGGAACACTCGCGCTGAGGCGCAGCGTCCTCCTCGCGACGAATGGCTACCGCGGAGATGTGCTCTTTGAGAACTTGGAGCTGGTCCGAACGGTACGAGCAGCGGGGGGAAGAGAATTGGTTGCATTCGACCTATTCGTTGCGCGCCATCCATCATCGAACCGGCACTTCCTAGACCAGCGCGTTCGCCAGGCGTACGACGAATGGGCTCGACCTCCGCGATTACTGCTCTATCTGTCGATGTTGCCCGCGATGCTGCTTTCGCGGCGCAAGAGGCGCTTGGGTTTTATCGCCGGCGTGGTTGTGCTCTCCGTGGCAGGCGCGGAGACCGGGCGATGGCGGGCTGGTGGCACGGCGTTCTTTCCCTTTTCCGCTAGCCTATTCGCGCCACTGTGGTTGCTGGAGCGAAGCGTCTGTGTTTGGATAGCCGTTGTCTTGCGTCTCTTCCGTGGAGGTGTCCAGTACCGTGGCGAACGCATCCGTGTGGCGGCAACGCCGCTTCGCGAACTGCGCCGGCGCCACGGCCATGTAGTGAAAGCCGTTCAGAATCAGACGAGAGTGCGGCAGGAAGCAGGCGGGTGACTGTGCGTCGTCGCCTTGAATCTTCTTCGACGGTCGAGGCACATATGACACGCTCGGCGGAGAGCGTGTCACTGGCGCCCTGGCCCACGATCTCTACACATTTGTCCGGGCACAGGATGCTTGGGAAGATGGGTTCTCGACGTTCGCGGCCAGCTTTCGGGGACCGGACATTCGGGATGAGCGTGCTTTTGAGACGCTGCTATAGGCGCAACTACAGGCTCTCTACGAAGTCGACCGCCAGTCGTATCGGTGGGACCCGATGACTTGCTCCAATCCGGCCGATGCCGCGTTTTCATATTCATTCGCTGGACGCACCTTTTTTATCGTCGGCCTGCACCCATGCGCCTCCCGCCTTTCTTGGCGTTACGCCTATTCAACGCTCGCCGCCAGTTCGACCGCCTTCGTGCGGATGGCCGGTATGATCG